>JAAFKL010000398.1 GCA_021399405.1 Candidatus Heimdallarchaeota archaeon
GCATGATATCAAAGATATTTTCGAGTGGTTTAGATTTAAAAAACGATCAGAGGACCATTAAATTTTAGGACTAAATTATCAAATAAAGATAGATAAATCGATTGAGCCCAATTTGCATTTAGAATGATGCTAATTTGATGAAATATATGATCTGAGAATATAATTAAACAACTTAATCAGTTATAATATTGTAGTCAACATATTGTAACAATAACCCATGTTCTCTTCCGACGATATCCTAAAACAAATCAATCCTGAGGATGTTGATGATCAGATCTACGAGATCAAGATTACCTGTGGAAAGGTCGTCAAGCCTCGTTCCGGATTTGGTCGAAAAAAGACCAATCAAATGGGAACAAAAGCATACAAGATCAAGCGACCCATGCTTGGAACCATGAAGATCTCCATGTTCTGCATGTTTTGTGAGAGGGACTATAAGCTACGGGTGATGAGTGATCAGAGCATGAGCAGAAAGAGGTACTGGTCACTACTTTGGTTTAGCTTTTTCGTGATTGGATTAGATTTCATTTTTGATTTTGACATAATATGGATTTTGAGTCTATTTCTGTCTTATTTTGTTTATCAACGGATTAAGATTTCATTTGCTGAGTCCTCAAAAAACCATGAAACTCGTGTAATTAGAGAATTTGAACCAATAGGGGTAAATTTTACTAGTTAATTTACTAAATTTCCAACTAAATTATCACAGTCCACTGATTCACTAATGACCTCGCTTCTCATTTTTTGTTTAGTTTGATCATTCTTGAATTGAACACATTTCAATTTATATTGTGATGATGCATATTTTCGAGCTTTTTGGATTTGGTGGAGGGTTCTGTAGCATTCACTGAGTTAGCAGAGAGATGAATTATATATAAGCAAAAACAATAGATAAATGTGAATTCTGATGAAATAAAAAAAACCGATTGGCTAGGTTTTTTTGGTAAATTAATGATGAAGATCTCTTTTTCAAAGAGTCCACCAAATTATTCCAAGTATTTGGATAAGATTACTGCCCTTGAAACTGAAATTGGAACACTATCTATACCTTGGAATATTGATGAGATTGATCATAGACATAAGCAGAATTTTCAAGATTATTTAGTTAAAAAGTTGATTTCTAGTTATACAAGGTTAATGCAATATGGAGCGGGCATAAAGGCTGATATTCCGGTAGCAGTTAAGGGAGATTTAGTATCCTCAAATCACATCCAGTACCCTCCAATTTCACAAAAAACTCCAGTAGGTGAATCAGATAGTAATATTAACAAAGTGATGCAGGATTTATTAAATAATTTCACTTTAACTAATTGGGAGGAATTTGCAATTTCTCAGTATATCTCATCGTATGAATATATACTGAATAATTTTATTCTCCCAATTTTTGATAATTTACAAGCTCAATATATTATTCCTGATAATGCGAAAAAAGAATGGAAGAAATGGAAAGGATCTCGACGCATATATTATTGGCCCAGTCATCTTAAAATTTTAGCTGTAACTGATTTCTTTAGTCATAATGAGGATTATCGAGATCTTATAGTTCTTATCGAAGATTTGGAGACCGACCTTCGAAATGGGCTTGCTCACGAGAATATGTATATATCAGATGATATAATACATTATTTTCAAAAAATTAAGTCAAAATTAATTTGGAAAGAGATGGAAGTGCAAAGATTTGCAATTAAGTCATTTTACCAATTGTATCATAAGATTTTCATTATGCAAATGATTACAATGAGAACAAATATTGAAAGCGATTTCTTGAACAAATTATTTCATGAAGTAGAAGATTAGGATTCTAGAAATTGCTGAAATCCAAATGTTGGTTTCAAGTAAATAGAATTCAATACATTGTTTTCATATGCAATATGATGATCAAAAAGAAAAGCAGGTTCTTATGTTAAGAAACATATTTGATACATATGACAAAATGCGAGAATTGCATGATGGTGGAGTAGAACTTGAACAAATTACAAATTTAGATTTATTTGACATAAATCGCTCGTATGAAATATGAAGAAACAACAGATAGCTTGAAAGAATTAGCTAAAGAAATTGCAAACATGTCAATTGATCAATTCGAAGTAATTCAAGTCTAGTTACATATTATATCCTACTGCATTACACCAGTTTTTAACCCTCTGGGGTGTGTTTTTGATAAACCCTGGCACAATAACCTGAATAAACCTGTTTTTCAAATTGATCTGATCAATTCGACTGTAAGTCTTCATGTCTAAAGATTCGCGAAGTCTATAAGAATATTATGCAGATTAGTACACTTTGACACTCTTAGAGCATATTTGGACCATAAAGCGCGGTATAATCTAGCAAATAGTTAATCGATGAAATGATTTGTTAAGACATTAACTGGATCGAGCTCGGGTATGACTGTGGTAAATAATAAATTTCATATCAATTTCATCTGAGACATAGTTTTTTACTATCTGTAGAAGAGTATATGTTTTTCCAGTACCAGGGAGTCCGATGATTTTGTATGATTTTTTCTCATTAAATTGAATATCACTAGGGTTGGCAAGAGTCAGCATTCTAATAACAATTATATCAAGCTGTGAATGTTATTTAAGCAAAAATATTTATTAAATGTAATTTATGTAAGTAATTTTTTGTACTCTTAAATAATGAAATCGTAATTTATTGATGGTCTATCAGTTAAAACATAATCTTCTGCATATAGGTGCTGGTGGTGGTGCAACATAAACGTAGAAATAATATGTACCATCAAACCATCCCTCCTTCACTATTACATTGTCTATTACGATATAATAGTAAGCCCTGTACCAACCAGTCCAGGGTGCTGTATATTGATCATTAAAATTCTGTACGCCTGTACCACTATATGATATTTGAATCGTTTTTGCAATTAAGTCCGATTGAGTTACTGTACTATCTGAGGATTTAAAATATTTGATTGTCAGATCTGTACTATCTGTTTGATCCCAATCTAAGTTTATATTGAGATTGGCACCAGTTGCAGAGCTGGTTGCGGAGATGATTGATATTTGAGGATCGAGTGTTAAACAGGTAGATGTGTGGTAAAAGATATTATCTGCTTCAGGAAGTGCGTCTGTAGGTTCCCACCAACCAACTGAATGAGAAGTGGTGATGCATACTTCATTGTTGGTACCTTTATCGTAGGTGTATCGATATACAGTTGAAGAGGCTAATGTTTTGAAGAAGTCAGTTTCGGAATCAATATCTCCTGAGAAAAGATGAGATATCGACGTAGCGGGCTCAGGGACGAGTGTACCTAAATATTGGGAAGCACTGATCATTAAGAGGGCTCCTCCGACATAAGGATTACCATACCCAACTATGCCTGCTGCAGAATTGATCCATTGGGCTGCTGTCATTATTCCACCAATAATTCCAGCATCTCTACCTGAATCTGTATTGGTGCTTTCGTCAACAACGAATGTGGAGGTATCATCAATAATCACATAACCATGATCTAGCGCATTCAGAGTACCGGATCCGGTGGCAACAGATCCAGATTGGGAAATTCTGTACACACCATGTTTTCCCCTGAAATTTACATTGTCATGTTCTGAATTAATTTCGGCAAGCGTATTTACCCTAAATATAACATCATATATGCCTGAAGTTCCAAGAGGAATTGTGACACTTAGTATCTCAATATTTTGTTGAGCAAGACCATAGGACTCTTGTGTAAACTCGTTATTCTGAAAGTCATAAATGTGTAATGTCTCCTTATCAGTATCTTGTGGCCCGTAGCTGATGAGTAAATCATCTAAATATGAATCCACATCGAAATCGGTTGCCAGATCTGTGATCAGGATTTGTACGCGTATTGCCACAGCATTACTAGGTATAGATGTACTTATTTGGGGTGAAACCCAATCATTGTCACTCTCTATCCACTGAGAATTTACTCCGGTCCATTGATCAATATAGTATTCTAATTTGAATTCAACCGAGTCATCATCCGAACGAAAGTAACCTTGAAAAGATACTTGATAGTTCTTCTCCTTTATCTCGTTCAATCGATCAGTAAAATCGTAGGTTAAGACAGCTTGTTGATCACTATTTTCCACATGTAACCCACTATTACCAGTTCTCACTGCAATGGGGCTAATTGTTGCATCAGTACCAATGTTTTTCGACCATAAATGAGTAGACATTTCAAAATCTCCATTCTCTATCATGGGGTAAGCTACACTATCATTTGGTAATATTATGTCGCCTGGTGAACCAAATACACTACTCACATTGCTAAGGAGTAGTAATATCACCAAAACATATAGAAGCTGACCTATTTTTTTCCTTGAACTCATTTTCGTTCGTACCTCATCACTATTCCAAACATAATAAGTCTAATTATCTTTCGATTTAACGAAATTAATTCCATTTTCATGTTATTTTCACTTTTTCTAAATCCTTGATCATATTTCGATCAATGATATAGTAACCATTCTGATAAATTCACATTTAAGCTTTATCCGAACCCAAAAGATAGTGGTAAATTTTAGGTTTTCACGGATAAGTGATTTTTAACCCTAATTTCCAAAAAATCTCAAATGAGAGAATTCGCCTCACCACTATTGCACATCACCAACTGATTAAAATAAAAACCCGAATGATAAACCCATTTTGAAAACAAAAATTCCAATAAATGTATTCTCAAAGCCAAATCCCAATTGTAAACCAATCTTAGCACAATGAATTGGTTCCTACATGACTGATTTATATACAATCAGCCGTAAAGTAGTACAGAATATGACAAACAAGCTTAAGGACCTAATGTCCGATCATTTTTTCTCCTACAATCAAAGTTCATTTTTCATCCATACAGTGACTCTCAACCTATATTTGCTTCGACACCTCCATTACTTAAAATATAACGAAAAAATATTTACAATAAAAAGTGTATTAGATAATATCAGTGATCAGCATAGGATATTTGGCTATTCCGAATTGTCTGTTCAGAATTCAATACGAGAGTTAGACAACATTGGCATCATAAAGACTGAACGAGATGGTCGAGAAAAGTACTTTCAGAAGCTTGATGAAGAAGTTATAGACTATCTGGTAAAGAACAAAATTATCAACGTCTACAGTATGATTATGGAAAACGTTGTAAAACATTTCAATTCGCTAAATAAAGATGATCAGGAACTTTTCAAAAAAACTCTTCGAATAACAAAATTTTGGGAAATCATTTCAGAAACAATCGATCAGCCATCAGCTAAAATGATGAATTTAGGTGCATTCAACCGTTTCAAAACCTTACAAAACGTTCATGTATTGGGGATCGGTTCAGAATATACTGATTTTAATAATTCTGCAGTTATGAAGGATCTCTACGATCTCTTACTCTACACGGGGAAAATAATTGGCATAATAGTTTTCCCTAATTATTTCATAAACGAAGAAAATTCAAAAAATATCTCTCGGATTGAAAAAAGTAAAAATATTTTGGAGCAACAAATCGGTACCAAATCATGGATCGATATCGATGAAATTTTGGCACTAGAAGAGAAAGGGAGGTTCAACCAGGCATTAAATTTTATTTCACAAGCAAAAACAGAGCATGATTATGAGTTTCAATTTGCCAAAATTCGCCTTCTACATGCTATAGGTCAACTAAATGAGTCAGAAAAACTTCTGGAGCAACTGATCATCCAATATGAAGTAGAACCAGATATAGAAAAGAAAATTGCTTTGCTGGTTCATAAGATTGAACAATTGAAAAGTAAATTTAAATTTTCGTTGATTAAACCTTTAATATCAAAAATACAAGATTTAGTTGGATCAACTCCAAATAATTTTGCAATAGAAGATACACTTGTTTGGGGACGATTTCTTCGAATTAGAGCTGAAGTTGATATTGATAAATCAAATCATGAAGAAGCAATGAGTGTATACAAAGAAAGCCTTCAGATATTTGAGAAACACAAGGCTATACGAGATATTGGTATAACTTATGCTCGAATTGCGATCGGCTATATGTATTACCCAAAATATGATGAAGCAGAGAAACACGCTCGTCTAGCATTAAAAATTAGTCGTGAGCTTTCAAATGCTTATGATGAAGCAGAGGCTTCTAATCGTCTTGGTATGATATATTTTTATCAAATGAAGGTTGATGAATCATTGGAATGGTATGGAAAGGCACTGGGATATTATGAGAGAAACAATTACGTTCATCGATTAATGACCTTATATGGGAATGTAGGTGGAGTATATCGACAACGAGGCCAGTTTGATATAGCACTCGAGTTCATGCTAAAAAGTTACGACATTGCTGTTGAATCCAATTCTGAAACTATTGAAACGGGAACCTGCAACAATATCGGTAATCTCTATAAAGAGACCGGTGAGCTTGAACTCGCAATGGAATGGTATCTAAAAGCCACAAAAAATGTGGAATGGCTTTCGAATAATAAACGTTTCAATGCCCTCTTACTCAGAAATATTGGAATCATATACACAAAACAGGGTTATTACAAACAAGCCCTTGCTCAATTCAAAACTACGGAAAGCTTACAAACAGAAATTAAGAATAATTATGGATTAGTTGATTCTCTTCATGATATTGGTAATATTTATCGAATTATTGGAGATGTTAATCTCGCAGCAGAATATTTGGAGAAAGCCTTGGCAAAACGAACAGAATTTGGTACTCCACAATTGATAGCAATAGACAAACAAAAACTTGCAATTGTGTATTTTGAAATGGCTCGATATGATGAAGCCAGAAAGATGATTGATGAATGCTATGAGACCAGGACTGAACTTGATAATAAAATAATTCTTGCTGAAGTAGTTTCATTCAGCATAATCATTCATATGATGTTGAAAAATGAAAAAACTGTAATGAAAAGATTCATGGAACTTGAAAAAATTCATAATGATATAGATAGTGAAATGATTGAAAACCAATATATTTTAGGAATGACTCGATTGTTACTTCAGGGGGAACATACAAGAACAATTAATGAAGTTGCAGCAAACGAACTTTATGGTGAGTTAATCGGAAAAACATTGGTTGATATGGAACAAACAAATTACGCAAAATTACAAAGATCTGAATATCTGTTAAAAGAGTACCAGACAAGTCAAGATAGTACTTCTTTGAATGAACTGATATCATTAATTCTTGAATTGCAGCATTTTGCTTCCAAACAAGAGTCTCATATTCTTAGGATTCAAATCTTAATAATCGATGCGAAACTTGCTCGATTGACGTTTAATTCCGATAAATCAATTGAGTTATTGGGAAAAGCTAAGGAGATGGCTAGTGAAAGGGGACTATATAGAATACGCTCAGAAATCGATAATGAATTGAAGATATCCGAGAACCTGGTATCCCTTGAGGAAAATGATATGCGGTCTGATTCCACACTTTATGAAAAACAGAAAATTGATGAATATATTAATTCGAGAGAATTATTGTTTAAGATAAAAGGAGATTAATTTTTAGAAAATTTCTATTGATCAAATCAGCGTAAGTCATCTATAATTTCAGTAATTTAACCGAATACATCTAATCAACTTAGGACTATTTTGAATAAATTGGAATTCTTAAATTATAATTTCGTTAGATTTATAATTCATGTAATTGGTATAATTTTATGAAAAACATATTTTCAAAAATTCTTCCATTTTTTATCCTAATAATTGTTGTATCTTTAGTCAGTGTTGTTAGTGGTTTTGACCCAACAGGATTATACGAATAAGATACTTAGGAATTATAAATTCTTAATAATTAAGGGATTTTTATATTCAGAATCATACTGTAACAATATACTGTATCTTATCTAGAACCATGTCTTTGCTTTCAGTTCTTTGAATGATCTTTTCGAATTTACCCCCCGACAAATTATCGTGAAACTCAATTAAATCCATTGATACACTAGAAGTAGTCGTTTCAGTTTAATAGATTTTTGTCGGTTTAGTGTTAAATCAAGTTAAGATATCAAAATAGTTTGAGTTAATCAACATCTTTTTCATATTCCCTGTCCATATTCTCTCATGAATAGTAGTCGATATTTTTTATTTATTTTAAAACCAAATTTTATGGTTGAACCCGGAACTAATCTTACAGAATTCCTAA
>JAAFKL010000399.1 GCA_021399405.1 Candidatus Heimdallarchaeota archaeon
AGATATGACTGTGCAGAAAAAGAAGAGAAAACCAATCCACAAGGATTTTGACAGGACATACCTCCTGAACTCACTATGTATAGTAGATGCAGCAGTTATCGGTGATAAGGAAGATCATATGAGAATAGTCAGAAGAATAAAGCCTGATGTTGTTGCTATAGGTTCTGATCAGGATCATCTGGAGGATGCATTAAATATTCAGCTCAAAGATCAAGGAATGATAGCAACTAAGATTGTGAGATTGGATGCAGACTACGAGGATAAAGCCACTACAAAACTTATTGAAAATATATTGTTAAGATCTAGAGAGTAATCTGAAGCTTGCATCCATCTTCCAAATCCCAAAGCTCTCGGATATTTTCATGTGCAACTATCTCTGCAACAGATGAATCATGTCGTGTCAGTAAAGGTCTTACTGCAACGGCATTAATAAAACTATTATTTGGTTTGCATTGGATTTTGACATCGATTATTAATACCCCTCCAGTTTCTTTCCCATCATTAACGAGATTGTCATAAATCACACCAGATTTGAATTTATCATTGATTTTTTCTCCATCTTCCTCTGAAAGGACTAGATTGAGGGTCCCGTGGAAAGGGGTTTTTCCCAAATGTTTTTCAAAAATGGATTCATAAACTGGTAGGGAGACAAATCTTGCCCCACGCCCAAATCCTGTCACAATATCACCCAAAAGTTTTATCTCCTTAATTTTCCTTCACCTCTTCTCTATTTTTCGAGGAGATCATGTAATTAAGAACATCACTTTCTGTTCTCTCTGTTACAGATCTTGCCACATCTAATTTTCTTCTAAAATTTGGTATTAGAGTTTTTGAGAAACTTAGACCACTTATCTCTATAAATATATACTGCATGACTTCCAGAAGTTCCTTGGCCCTTTTTAATTCTCCTTGGAGCAATTTGTTCAGAATAATTCTTCTAAGTTCTCCTGGTACATCACCCAGACCAGATAACCATACCCAAACTGGAATATTCAGCTCTTTTGGAGTAGGTATGTGATTTCTTTGCATAATACTAATAAGAATTTCAAACTCTGCGTACTCTTCAACCCCAGAATTGACTACCTTCCAGGAGATGATGGGGGTGATTTTCCCAAGGGATTCAATGAGGTCTGTGTAGGTTTGTCTAGATTGTGACAATTTCTCATCTGCTGGATCACCCATCACAATACTTGCTATACCTCTGCCACTAGAACGATTCAATTTTCGGGTTGCAGAGATCACGTATTCTCTTATCTCATCGTATTTATCCAGCTCTGATACAACCGCATCAAGTAATTGGGGTAATTTGTCCATACAATGTCTTTATACTACTTGTTAATAAATTAATCAATAAGTCCTACTTGTATTAGTTTAAGATAGTATGAACTATGATATTGATTTATGATATATTTAATTTTTAATTTTAATTAATTATTTTCTTTTTTTGTTTACAAAAACGGTTACTAACATGATTGAAGCAAAGAACATGGGTACTAGGTTCTCAATTGGTAAGAAACCACCACCAGTTACTGATTCGTATCCGGCAAGTGCCATGAATTCTTTGGCTTTCTCAATGTCAAATGGGTGATAGACAAGACTTGCGTCATACCCAGCAGCCACATCAGGCCATAGGGTGGTACTTGCAGTTCCAACTCCTTTCTTGATCACATTGACGATCTCATCTCTTGGTACAATGTGTGAAATAGCAAGTCTGACATAGTTAGCAGCTTCTGCGGCCCTTGTGGGATCATCCTCTCCTAGAGGAGTACCAACACCAGTTCCTAGAATTGGGTGCTCCATGTTAATAGTGATGAATTGACTACCAAAATCAGCTAGGATTGTGAACGAAACTCCAGCTTGACCCTCAACTTCAGCTTTCTCCAGAACCATCTGGGGATCAATGATTTGAGCGGTACCAGCCTTAAGATCTGCAAGTGCAGCTTCTTTGTTACCATATTTGTTGAATGAAACGGAGTTAAGTTTAGCATCTCCATTCCAGTAGGTGTCATCCTTGACAATCTTCACATTGTTAGCGGTAGCACTATATGATTCCAAAACAAATGGACCAGCACCAATGGTGTAGGTCAATGGGTCTTTATTGTAATCATAATCTACGGCAGCAGGTGAAGCGGGGGTTCCGATCACTGACATATCATAGATAGAGTAAGACATGAGCTGAACTGCTCTGAAGTAGGGATCAGCAAACTCAAACACGACTTTATCACCGTCAACTCTGATGGAGTTGTTGTAATCACCACTTGCATCCTTTGCTAGGAAAGAGGTGAGTGTACCATAACTGGTACTACCAACTGCGGGAGTTAGATGCATTTGATATGTGTTAACAACATCTGCTGCAGTAACGGGATTACCGTTTGAGAATTTTGCATCAGGATTCAATGTAACTGTTGCAATGGTGTTGTCTGCATTCCATGTTGGCAAAGCAGATGCAATCATAGGTCCATAGGCAAAGCCTGCATTAGCAGGACTTCTCTCAAATAGACCACCCATTACTGGTGCTAACCAAGCCCAAGTAATATAGGATTGTGCAATGAATGGGGTGAACTCAGTCAATTCATAAGAGTGAGCATACACGATATCTGTTTCAGTACCAACCTCAATGTTCTTCCAACCATCAGCATACTGGGTCTGTGAGAGCATTAACCAGTCATCATCAGAGATCTGAGTAGATGTGATTTCATCACTATAGGCCCATAGTCCAGCTGTGTTTATCAGTGGGATATATGGGAGTTGGGTTGCAAGTGCTCCTTGGATCTTCTCTGCAATGGGAACCCTTTTGGCAGGATCAAGCTCTGAAGAGTACTCTGCTAGCCATGCGTCAACTGTGGCATTAGAGTAGTGTGCCATGTTGTCACTGGATGGTGAGAATGTAGTAGAGCTATGAATGGCAAATGGATCATAATCTATTTCTCCAGACCAACCTACGAAGAACATATCGAATCCACCATCATCATAGGTGGGCAATTCTCCGTCTTCATAGCCTTCTGTGGTGCCATCAGCGGGGTGAGCATAGGTTTTTGGACCTAGTACGTCCCAACCGACGTTTTCATAGGATTTCACTCCAATTCCGATTTTTGGTAGTGTCTCCGCGATTAGTTCTGACCATGTATTTCTTGCTGGGTTAGTATTAGGTGCTAACACAGTAATTTCAAATACAGCGTCAGGGAAATCTTCATCTTGAGCTGAAACTTGTAGTGTACCAATTGCCATAGCAGAGACAATGAGTATATACAAAACAGCAGATGTAAATAATTTTACTTTCATAAAAATTTATTCCTGTTATTTTCTTAGGCAATTAAATTGCCTAGTTTTATCCGAAATCAAACAGTTATAAGATTTTTCAGTAATCTCAAATAAAAGTGCAATAATTAATCAATTTTCGATTTCATTATTGATCGATACCTTTTTTTTGCCCTAAATTCATGATAATTATATTATATGTACTTTTGCAGAAGATGATGTAAATTCCAATTTATGGATAAAATTAAATTAATTGCTCATACATTTCTGAATATATCATTAATATGAAATCCATTATCCGGAGTAAATAAGATACTCAACTAATTGATATTTTCAATGTATATGGCTATTTTTGAATTTTAATTTCCCAATTCCATATAATTTTCACATTTAATACATTGTTTTCAGGATTAAAATACTAAGAATGCATTAGTGAAATGCGGTTCGGTAAACTAAGCGAATCTGGTTGCAGGCTAATTACGATCATTTGCAAAGCTGGGAATATGAAAGGAAAGTATTTATTTCATATAATAGGCATAACCGTTTAGATTTGTCAATTATCAGAATTTAATATATTCTAATTCATTTTATACAGTGGATTGAAATGGACAACATATCTTTGATCAATAATTCATTCAGATTTACTTATCCAAAATAAAACATTCATATATTCCCCAAATAATGGCAAAGTATCATGACAGAAGAAAATGAAATGATAGTCGAAAATACAAGCCTTTTTGAAAAGGTAAAAATATTTTTCACAAATAGAGTTGTCATATATACCATTAGAAGGTTACTTGTCATGATACCTCTATTTTTCGGTGTATCATTAATTACATTTTCCATGTCAAAAGCAATTGGTGACCCGACAGATCAGGTACTGGGCCTTGGAAGAGGAAGAGAACTTGCCATTGAGATTATCAAACAGCAATATGGACTTGATCAACCAATTCATATTCAGTATTTCAAATGGCTGGAAAATTTTGTTACTTGGAAATTTGGTTATTCAGGGATTTACAAGGTTAAAGATCCCTCTGATATCATAAATGAACTCATCTACCAGACTGCAAAGATGCAGTATTCATCGATATTCCTAGCATTAGCAATAGCTATACCACTTGGTATAATTGCTGCCAAGAACAGGGGTTCAAATTTGGATACAGCTGTATCAGGAATAGCATTATTGGGTCTTTCAATGCCGATTTTTGTTTCTGGCATTATTCTTATCTTAATTTTTGGTGGTGGTGGATTAAATTGGTTCCCAGTTGCGGGTGCAAATACACCTCATCGGGAGGAGGTGAATTGGTCGGTATTCTTTGAAAATTTTAGCTATCAATGGTCCTTGCTTTGGGATAATATAGCAGATTCAAATCTACATCTAACTCTACCATTAATTGCTCTTACTTTTGCATTTTTAGCATTAAACACTAGATTGGTAAGATCTAATATGCTTGAGGTACTAAATCAGGACTATATTCTGGCGGCAAGGGCAAATGGGATAAAAGAGAGTGTAATTATCTGGAGGCATGCCCTTAGGAATGCCATATTGCCTGTAGTTACATTTGTTGGCTTATCAATTGGAGCAGCCCTTGGAGGTGCCCCGATTACAGAAACAGTATTCGCATGGCCAGGATTAGGGAAGGTATACATATCAGCAATATTTTTGCTAGATATGTCATTGGTGCTGGGAATAACAATGATCATAACACTGTTAATTCTATTTTCCAATCTAATTACTGACCTGTTGTATGCGGTCATTGATCCTAGGATCACTATTTAGGGGTATAATAATGAGTAATAAAAATCAAAGAATCAATTTCAATCGCGATCTGGATATCGCGGGTTCAGTTACATTAAGGGAGGGAACAAAATTGGATATGAATCTTAAATCAGATACTTGGTACCATACGGTGTCAAATAGACTGAAGGAGAATAAACCTGCATTATATAGTCTTTACTATGTATATGCCATGATATTACTGGCAATTTTTTATCCCCTCCTTCTTCCTGTTAGACCAACCAATACAGGGCCGTTATACGGGACAACTTGGGGAAGCGGGAGTACATCATACCCCAATCTCAGGCATCCCTTCGGGACAGCTGCAGTGGGAAAGGATATCCTGTCGCAGTTATTAGCTGGAACAGAAACCAGTATGATTGTAGGGTTTGGTTCAGTTATAATATTTCTATCAATTGGTATACCAATTGGTCTAGTGTCAGGGTATTATGGTGGAAAAAGAGAAGAATTTTTAATGAGATTTACCGATTTCTTCATTGCCTTACCCTTCTTGATATTCGCTATATTAGCAATTAATATTGTTAAAAACTCCAACTCAGAATTTTTAAATAACATACCTGTGGTTATGATCATATTAATAGCCTTGGGAATTTTTGGTTGGGCTGGAACTGCGAGATTGGTAAATGCAACAACCAAACAAGTTAATAATCTAGAATATATTTCAGCTGCTAGAGTACTCGGAGCTTCAGATAGGAGAATTCTAAGAAGACATATTCTGCCCAATATACTGGCACCTATCATAGTTGTCGCCACTATTGGTGTAGGTGGAGGAATTCTATCAGAAGCAGGTCTAACCTTTCTTGGATTTGGTGATGCCAATAAAGATGTATCATGGGGTACAGTAATCCAAAATGGTACTACCTTTGTATCTTTGCATCCACAGATTTCTCTATCAGCAGGATTTATGGTATTCTTCGTAACCATGGCCATAAATCTCTTTGGCGATGCTATTAGAGATGCACTCG
>JAAFKL010000076.1 GCA_021399405.1 Candidatus Heimdallarchaeota archaeon
AACCCCATAGTTTATTTTTCCTTTGAATTTGGACTCCATCAATCTCTTCCCATATATTCTGGAGGATTGGGAGTGCTTTCCGGAGACACAGTAAAAGAGGCATCTGATCTTGATCTACCATATATTGCAATTGGTTTTCTTTACCATCAAGGATATTTCAAACAAAAAATACAACCCCATGGGATTCAAGAGGCAGAATTTCCGGGAATTAGATTTAATAGAACCCCTATTTTCCCCTTGCTAAATAAATCAGGTGATAGATTAAAATTATCAGTTAAATTGGGAGACGATGATATCTGCGTTCAGGTATGGTATGTTAAACTTGCTAATAACGTACTCTATTTGATGGACACTGATTTGGATGAGAACAAACCCTGGTTCAGGGGATTGTCAGCTCGATTATATGGTGGAGATCACGAGATGAGAATTAATCAAGAGATACTCTTAGCCTTTGCAGGTACCAAATTACTCGAAGAATTATCCATTACCCCATCAATCTGGCATTTGAATGAAGGGCACTGTGCATTTCTCTCACTCAAAAGATTGGAAAATCTGATAACCGGTGGTAAATCATTTGATGAAGCACTGATCGAGGTCAAAAAGAGTACGGTATTCACAACCCACACTCCAGTACCTGCTGGACATGATGTTTTTGGATTTGATACTTTAGAGGCTAAATTTCTAAATTATTGGGAAAAATTGGGAATTTCAAGAGAGAAATTTCTCGCCCTGGGAATGGAAACCGAGGATAGTAACAATTTCAATATGACAGTATTAGCCATGAATACTTCAAATTACATTAATGGTGTTTCCAAATTACATACACAGGTAACCAAGAAGATGTGGAAAAATATTCTAAAGAAAAATCCTGAAAGCATACTTGTCGATATAACCAATGGCGTTCACACCCCCACTTGGATTTCTGGTCCAATGAGGAGGCTTTATAGTAAATATGTGAGTGAGCAGTGGATGGAAAACCATGATGACCCGGCAATTTGGGATAAATTGGTAGATATTCCTAATGTAGAGTATTGGCAGGCTAGAGTTAGGGCCAAGAGGGATTTATTTGCCTTCATAAGGGAGACAGCAAGAAAAAACAGACGTAGGGGGACAAAAGATGCAGAGCAATTATTAGCATCAGGTGCACTACTTGACCCCGAAGTTTTGACTATTGGATTTGCAAGGAGATTTGCCACCTACAAGAGGGCTAATTTAATTTTTCGGGATATCCAACGAATTAGGAATATTCTTAACAACACCGATGGACCTGTTCAAATTATTTTTGCAGGAAAATCACATCCATCGGATGAACCTGGGAAGCAAGTGCTAAAATTAGTGTATGAACAGGCTTTGTCAAGCGAAAACAGAGGAAGGATAGCATTTATAGAAAATTATGATATGCATATTGGAAGATTGCTTGTTCAAGGAGTGGATGTATGGCTGAACACACCCATAAGACCACACGAAGCATCTGGTACCTCTGGAATGAAAGCAGCTATGAACGGAATTCCCCATTTCTCAATTTCTGATGGATGGTGGGCTGAAGGATACAATGGCAAAAATGGTTGGGTAATTGGGGATGAGGTTGAATTTGAAAGTGATGATGATAGAGATAATTATGACGCAAACTCACTTTATCAAACTCTCGAGGAGAGAATCATCCCCCTGTACTATGACAGGGACTATGATGGAATCCCTCATAATTGGATCAAAGTCAGTAAGGAAACCATCAGGACATCAATTGCTGCATTTTCAGCACGCAGAATGTTAAAAGATTACATTACGAGGATGTACAATCCAGCAATTGAAAATTTTCTCTCCCCCTAACATCAATTTATCAGAATGATTCCAACTCAACTGTAATCGAGAATGAGAGTTTTCCATTATAGCGATAAATCGGCATAACACATGAGGCCTGAAATTGCTCCTCATTTCCTTCATTCGTATATGAAAAAGTGATAACTGGATAAGATACAGTTTTCTCAGTACCTGGGAGAGATAATTTCAACATAGTTCTCTCATGGTTATCTATGAATTTTATTTGATCTACCCTTAATTCAAACCCATGATCAATATACTTTATATCTTCTAGTTCATTTTCATTACTTAAAACACAGCTAGTCATGTAAGGATGAGAATTTAGTGTGAAGTTTAGTTCAGGACTGAAGAAAATGTCTTTATCAAGTTTATCTCCAATTATATCATATTCAACTATTAACTTATTGGCATCCATGCTAATTGTTTTTGTGATCATAGCATTGAATTTATTGTTTTCTAATTTAATAGTACCTTCAAACGATAAGGTCAGGGTATTCTCATTGATTTTGTATGAATAATTTCCATCAACAAAACTTCCTAATTCCTCAAATCTGTCATTAGATATATTCTTAAATCCAGTATCAATTAGGAAGTGATCCCTGAATGATCTCCTTATCCACCTGTCAACCGGGAAATTATCTTTATGATAAGCTTCTTCTTTGCGAGTGAAAACATTGGACCAATTATAATAAGAGAGTAGATCATCAATTTCAAACATGGTACCACCTTCAAATGCAGAGAAAAATGCTTTAAAATAATTGTTTGAAACAATTAACTCATTTCTTCCATTCATTAGAATGTCTTTTGCCTCAATTCCGGAATCATCTATGCCTGCTTTCCTCAAAGCCAATTGTTCACCTTTAATTGCATGCTTGAATACAGAATGCCGCATAAATCTGTAATATGCCCCACCAAACATTCCATGCCAGTAGGGATCATTAGATTGGGCAGATATAATCTCATTAGAGGCATTTATCAAATCCTCTTCTGAAACATATTGTTTGCTCCTTGTGAACGCACTGTAACTCAAGAGAGTTCTTTTGTGCATAATATTCACTTCGGGATATTTGGATAGAAAATTTCTCCAAAAACTTCCCTTGGTAAATCGGTTTATTTCTCGACTATAACTTGCTTTGCCATTTTTCGCATAGTCCAATAAACTCTCAATTCTCCTCCTATCATCAGTTGGAAGCACCCAGATACCCATTTTGTCATAGCTAGCTGATGGAATATAAATGAGACCCCGTGAATTATTTTTTCTAAGATAATCTTGCACGTGAATAGTTTTAATTGAGGCTTTTGAGGTCAATTTGGAGAAAAATTTATCCATCCATGGTGTCCCATCCCATCCATTCCC
>JAAFKL010000400.1 GCA_021399405.1 Candidatus Heimdallarchaeota archaeon
AGTTTGACTTAGATACTAGGGAGTCGTTTCCCAGTATCACAGATACAAAATCCCACATAATAGGCAAGGCACTCTGAAAAGAGTAACGGTTACATACTATTGGGATGCAAACAGGCTATTGGAGGTATATCCACCAATAGTGGGGTTCTTGTCAGTAATCCTAATGTAGCGTCTTCGGGCAGTTACAAGAAAAGTATATGCTTTTTAACTGATTAGGCATTAAATATTTTACATGTTTTTCGATAACGCAGACACAGAAATTGAAGTTGTTGTTTACATTAGGATAATACTATTAGCAACCATTAGGATGTCTATTTTCGATACTATATTAAATTTGAAACTATTTTGATTATATTTAATTAAACAATTTTGTTTTCACCCACCTGAAAATCGATGGTTTATTTTGTTTGTACATTTCCAGGGGTTTCTGTTGTTTCATTGTATTCATCATACCCGAGGGAATTATCCTCAACTCCCTTAATGCATCTTTGTACAATTCAAAAATTTCGGGGTCTATTGTATTAGGATCCAAACTGGGATAGAAATCCGTCATGAATACTTCTAACGCTTTGGTAAGTTTAGCATCCATTATTTTGGGATTGACTCGTAATGGATGAATAAAGACAAGGATAATGCCTTCCTCAGTTTCACTTTTCATACTAATTGTAATATCATCAAAATTTATTGTTCTTAAAGTTGAATCTTTAAAGGTCTCTTTGCTAAAATTATACATTGCTGCAAGAAATCCACTTTGCAATTCATGCTGATCCATATGAAGTTTACAGTAATCAGTGGCTGTACATCCCGCAAATAAGGGAATTCCGGATTTTTCAACAACGTAGATATCATAAACCGATTCAGATTCCATAACTAATTATTAGCGTTTATTTCAATTAATACTTTGGTAAGTAATATGTTATCAGCAAATCTGATTCAAATATATTTTTTGTATTTTCGAAGCTTTTGATGAGTAAATTACTAGTCTAAATTGGTTTAAAAATTAATTTCAATGATCAAGAGTATAAAATATGTACAATCACTTTATTCTTTGCGGAAATTTAGTTCTATGGTGGGTTACAATGTATAATATTTAATTGCTATAATTTTGATAATTATTCGTATTATTTTGGTGATAAATTGATATTAACGCCTACCATTAAGTTATTTGATATTAGATTTCACGGAAGAGCAGGTCAAGGAGTGGTGACTGCGTCCAGATTATTAGGGGAGGCTGCAATTCTTAACGGAAAATGGGTACATGCATTTCCTAATTTCGGTCCAGAAAGAATGGGTGCACCTGTATCAGCTTTCACAAGAATTGCGGAGGAAAAATTCACAATAAAAACGCAGATTGATAATCCAGATGTGATTGTGATTATCGATCCATCTTTAGTCAAAGATGAACAGTATTATGCAGGTTTGAAACCTGGTGGCAAGATAATAGTGAATGCGTCTACAGTTCCAGCAATATTACATAAGTTTGCATATTCTAATGAAATTTGGATTGTTGATGGGGATAAGATCTCTAGAGAATATTTGGGAAGAACAATTGCAAATACGGTTATGCTTGGTGCCTTGCTGAAAGTGACGAATTTGGTAAATGAACAAGATTTAATTACCGTACTAAAAGAAAAGTTTCCAGCAAATATTGCTGAAAATAACGCAAAAGCAATACACGCCGCAATTGAGGAGGTAAAGCAATTATGAAAATTGAAGATATGACCACTAAAAAACAGATTGAAGAGAAATGGGGAAGTGAAAAATTACCCCTCGGTGGAGTTGTACCAGAAGCTGCAACAAGCTTATTGTTCAAAACAGGAGACTGGCGTGTTTATAAACCAGTACTCATCATTGATCCAACAACTAACACTCACAAGTGTACAGGCTGCACACAATGTTATTTTGTTTGTCCCGACGATTGTATTAAATTAGATGACAATTATGTCCCAGAATTTGATCTTGATTACTGTAAAGGCTGCAGTCTGTGTATGGATATTTGTCCACCTCATGCTATTGATATGATTTTGGAGGTAAAATAATGGCAACTCATCAAATGCAACGAATCGCGATGTCCGGAGACGAAGCTGTTGCAAATGCGCTATCTCTAGTAAATCCTGACGTTGTACCTGCATATCCAATTACCCCCCAGACTATTATCGTTGAAAGATATTCTGATTATTGGGCTGACGGAAAAGTAGATAGTGAGTTTGTACATGTAGAATCAGAACATTCGGCTATGTCTGCTTCTGTTGGTGCAGCAGCTACTGGAGCAAGAGTTTTCACTGCATCTTCTTCTCAAGGAATTGCATTGATGTATGAAATTCTATTTATTGCCTCAGGAAACAGACTTCCGATTGTTATGGCAGTAGCTAATAGGGCCTTATCATCTCCAATCAATATTCATGCAGAATTAACTGATCAACTCGTAACACGGGATACAGGTTGGATTTCATTATTTGGTGGAAGTTCTCAGGAAGCATATGATCAGACAGTGATCAGCTTCGCAATTGCAGAACATAAGGACGTAATGCTACCCACAATGTATGGAGTGGAAGGTTTTATTGTTAGCCATGCTATTGAACCAGTCGAGCCCTTATCTAAATCCCTTGTTCAAGATTATTTGGGAGATAAACGTCATTTTGACTGGGCATTTAGGCCAAGTTCACAAGGAGCCCAGGGGTTGTTGGCACTTCCAGATTTTTACATGGAATTAAAACATCAGCAGGTAATAGCAATGAATAATGCAAAGAAAATAATTCCAGAAGTATACAACGATTTCGGAGAATTAACTGGTAGATATTACAACAATATTGAATCTTTTATGATGGAAGATGCTGAATATGCATTCATTGGTATGGGTGCGACAGCGGGCACTATTGAGGAATTTGTTAAAATTCTCAGAAAACATGGAGAGAAGGTGGGAATGATTAAAATCAGAACATTTCGGCCATTCCCTGTGGATGAATTAACCTCAGCACTGAAAGATGTGAAAGGTGCAATTGTTATGGATCGATCATTAACATTTGGTGGTCCTTCATCAATTATCTATTCAGATATAGCGTCAAGCTTCGTTTCGACTCACACACCTGCTCCTCTCTTGTCAAGTAGAGTAATTGGTATTGGTGGAAGAGATGTGACTATAAATGATATCAATGATATTTTTTCAGAGCTAAAACGAGATGTTGAATTACAAAAACCCAGTCATAGCTGGTGGAACGTTAGGAGTTGAATGTTTAAAATGGAAAAACTTGAATTACCAATGGTAAAGAAAATCAACCTAAAAGAAGCTTCTAGGGTAGAATCAGGGTTAACCTCAGGTCATAGAATGTGTCGAGGTTGTGGAGCTGCAATTATAGGAAGACAAGCAACAATAGCCGCACAGATGCTTGAACGACCTACTGTTCTTGTTAATGCAACTGGTTGTCTTGAGGTTGCAAGCACAATTTATCCATATAATGCATGGAAAATGCCATGGATCCACAATGCATTTGAAAACGCGGCTGCAACTGGGAGTGGAGCAGAAGCTGCGTTTAAAGTACTGGAAAAGAAAGGGCATATTGATGAAAAACCACACATAATCATATTTGGAGGGGATGGTGGTACATTTGATATTGGATTGCAATCTTTATCTGGAGCAGTTGAGAGAGGTCATGATTTTCTCTATAT
>JAAFKL010000077.1 GCA_021399405.1 Candidatus Heimdallarchaeota archaeon
CATCATAGAACAGTGAAAGAATTCTGTTCTTTCAATAAGGAGAAATAAAATATGGCATCCATTGATCCAGATTTCAAAGATAAGTTAGAAGTTACTTCCACACATGAAGAGTGGGGATACAAAATATGGGGAGAATATACCCCTCCAATGAAACTAAGCATCCACGGAGATCGAGTGGCTGTAGATTTCGACATTTGCATTGGTGATGGTGCATGCGTAGACGTGTGCCCTGAAGATGTTTTCGAATGGGTAGAATTCGAAGGTCATGCAGCTTCAACCAAAAAGGCAGCCCCAGCTCGTGAAGATGACTGTATAGAATGCCTCGCATGTGAAGATGATTGTCCCGTCGTGGCGATCAAAATATATCCTATGTAAGCTTTAGAAAAACTAAATATTTCAAACTATAATTAGGTGTGAATTAGATAATTCACCAAGTTTACTAAATTACACCAAAATTAAATATTTTCATTTCTAATATTTTTTCTATATTTGTAAATTAACCATACAAGCAAGGTTACAACCGGTATAACCAATAATAAATAAAAGGAATCAGGAAGGATAAGATTTTCATCTATCTTTTCTGGATCAAACGAAGGATCAAAATATGGTCCAGGATCTAATCCTGCAAATACGTTATCTAAAGTTGTTGTTTCTGTAATTTCAAGATCTGAGATCTGTATTACTTCATCTTCTCCAAAGTGTTTATTATGCGGAGGTACAATTGTGGGTGGAATCAGATTTACATAATTTGTAAGCGGAAAACTATCGTTGTTAATAACCCCACCAATATTGTAAGGTATGTCAATAATCCCATTTTGATCTTCATCCGGATTGGTTAAATCGTTCCAAAAATTGTAATTATAATTATTATTTCCTTCAAAATTTTGATCGTAGCTAAATCCATTATCTTCATAAGCTTGAGAAACACCATCAAGAATAAATTGAATATTTCCACTATTGTTAATGAAATTATTACTTGTTATTGTATTATATTCTGACCCTTGAAGAACCACAATTCCATATCCTGCAGCTTGACTAAAAGTATTACCTAAGATTTGATTACTCGATCCTTGAATTTTAATCGCATGTTTATTACTACTTACAATATCATTAATGATTTCATCATTTTCAATTTGCTCCAAAACAACAAAGTTTCTTTCAACAATATTGTTTGAACCAGTTATGCTGAGACCTGTTTTCGTATTTACAAGAGTGTTGGATTCAATGAGGTTCCTATCCCCAACGAGTTTGATTGTATGACTTCCTCCATGATCAATTTGGTTATTTCGAATGATATTATTATGTCCAGTCACTTCTATTGCTGAGGAGTCATGAACTGCATTATTTTCGATTATACAATCTGATCCAGAAAATGTAAGTTGTCCGATTAAATTGTTTCTTATAATAATTCGTAGTGTGACTCCTAATATCCCCAAATTTGTTATCAAATAATTTTCTATAATGTAAGGATTTGCATCCGACCCGTCTCCTCCCCATCCAGCATTATTCGCAAAATTGATTAATTCATTATCTCCATTTATATTAATTGAATATATGCCTTCAAATTCAGAAGGGAGATTCCCCTCATCAAAAAATTGGACTGAGGCGTTTTCATTTGTTTTGGAGTTCGATGGTGATTGGGATGCACCAAAGTCATTAGCAATAACTATCGAGGTCGGAAATAAAGTAAGAATAACAAATAAGTAAATGACTTTCCAATATACAGCTTGCCTCACACCATTACCCCCCGAAAAAATAATAATTTTTTCAATTTTACTAAGGTCTTTTATATTCTAAGTTGTGTATGTAAGTTGCCGTATTTGATTTTAAAAACTTACCGAGTCATGAATTTTTTATTCGAAAAATTAATGTCTTCTATCATCACTGAAAATTATTCTCTTTCAATTCGAATTGCATAAATTTCAGAATCAGTCCAACCAGTTAGTCGTTTCAACAACCATTTTATCTGCCCAATATGCTCAAGCTCATGATAAAGCAAAGACATGTACGCGTCTTCCCTAGGTATTTTACCCCGTAATGGCGTATCGATGATTTCCTTCCATTCCTCATCAGTTACTTGCAGGATTTGTTCTTGTAATTGTTGGGTGGTCTTATCTAGAGCTACTTTCACCCCAGCAAGACTGACATTATGGTCCAGTTGAGCTGCTGTCATCAATGCTAGTGGATGTACAGCTATTGGTTCTTTGCTGATTACACCCGATATCCATTTCATCCCTGTCAATAAATGTCTGAAAAGGGATTCTGGAGACCAAGATTCATATTCAACAGACTTTTGAAATAGATCCCGATCAACTTTCTCAAATCCCTTCAGAAGAACTGATCTACGATAAACAACATCTTGAAATAATTTTATATGATCCATGGATAAGATTAAACAACTCAGGATAATAATTCATTTGTTTACGTCTGAACATAAATCAATTAACCATAATAAATTTGAATTTAGATACAATTTGTGATTTGATCGATCTTTACCTATGAATAAATTCGGTGGGTGATAATCAAATTGGGATTATAAGAAACAATATATTCGACGAAGAGATATTAATAATGGGAATATTATGATTTTACTCTACGATGATGATTGTGGAATTTGTACCAAATATAGTAAACTCATAGGAAGATTAAGACCCTCTATGCCAATCCTGCCCATGCATAATGAAAAATTAATTGCAATTGGATCCCGAAAAATTGGTATCGATAAATACTGGCAGAGTTTTCATATGATCAGTAATGGGATCTGGACCACAGAATCTGAGGCAATCACAGAATTGGCCAGGGTTTTTCCTGCTGGAAAGGTCTTGGGAAAAATTACCACAGTTCAACCGGTGAAATATTTATTACTCAAATTTCTCAATATGATGCAAACTAAGCGAAAGAGCGAATGTGAGCTAGTACAATGACATTACAATGAATTAACTAATTTGACTACTCTTCTGATTTAGGTATTTCTTCAAAAAATTCCAAAATAAATCTGGCAACACCGATCGCCTCATCTTTGGGAAGTATTGATTTGGTTTCTCCCATAAAACTATCAAGGATAGTCACATCAAGATCTTCATCAATGCTTACGTGGACATAATTGGATATCTGAGCTTCACCCATAATTTTGGCAGCTTCATCAGTAAATTCGATATCTTCATCGATTTCGAGTTCTAGTTCCTTATCCTTGTCACTCATATCTTATTATTGGGACTTATTATTCAAATAGCTATTCTTTGTTATTCAATACTAAGTCATACTAAGCAATCCTAAGTAATACTAAGTATCGGTTTCCATCTTCTTCTCGATACCCTCTTGATTCGATACGACGAGCCGGGGAAGAACTCTGATCATCAAAACTCCAGATATTAAATGCATCAACTCTAAAGCAATTATTACAGATATTGTGACATTTTTGATGGTAAACGGTAGATAAAATGACATCACAAGGAAAACAGTTGCCATAACCCTAAAGATACGAATTGGTCGTTTAAAAACCTCACTTGCTAGAGCAAAACCAAGCAGACCAATTACCATTTGAAATATGGATTGGATGACAATTTCAGTCATTGGAATTGGCTCATTAGTATTGGGGTTAAGTACATCATCACTGAAAATACCAAATAGATTGAAGAAAAGATAGACAGCTGAATTTAATACTATTGCTGCTAAAATAACAAGAAAACCGTACTTGAGTAGTCTGTTAGTCTCAATCTTCTCTTCTTGACTCATGTATTTTTCTCTGATTCCTTTGCCTTTAATTAAATGAATCTAATAATCTTGATACAATGGTAGATCAAGAAAATGATTAAAGTAGATAATCGATCACATTTTATAATTGAGCAGTATAATAGATAACAAATTCTGACGAGTTTTATGAATAATAAGGACAAAGGTATTTTGAGCTTGTTAAATGGTTAACTTAACAATTGAAGTTGTTGTGGTCCTCCTTAGTACTATACCACTCTATTTCAGTTTTATCGTACTTTTCAAGCAACATCGTCGACACCCAGATATTGTATTGTTAACTATGGCAGCTGCTTGGCTTTGTTATGCACTCTACAATACACTTGCAGCTATCGCTTATTTTTCATTATCCAATAATCTATTCTGGATCCGAAGTTTCTTATTGGCAATTTTTCTAATATTAGTAGAGATTGCGATGGGATATATTAATGAAGGCAGATTGCATCCTGCTCGTTTTCCCATCATATCAATTCTTGCAGTTGCATTAATCTATTCATTATTTTTACCTAATGCTGTTTTAGATTTGGAATTTCCGAATGGAGATAAATCTCTTGGTGCCGGAGGCATGTTCAGAACGGTATCAATTGTAGCTTTGAGCTATGCGGTGATAATATATACCTATTTTACTTACAAAATTTATATGAATTCTACGCAAGAATTAAGTTATTGGGCACGTTATCACTTCATCGGAGCTTTAATATTAGGCCCAGTCGCATTTCTCACATTTGTAGTACAATTAAACTGGATTATTCCTGGAATTACAGAATTTATTTTGGGAGTAGGCGTTTTGATATCTGCTATATCTCTCTCTAAAAAGCCCCAACTGATCTATATTCTCCCATTTAAGGCTATTAAATTACTTGTAATTAAACAGGAATCTGGATTGGCGATTTATAATTATATGTGGATAGAGGATGAATTGGATATTCACGCTCCATTATTTTCCTCTGCTGTGGAAAGCATTAACTCATTTTCTAGATCAGCCATTGACAAAGGAAATATTATTGAGATTACATTCGAAGATGCAATATTAATAATTGAAGCACCCAAAAATCAAGATTTATACTATGCTTTACTTGCTACAAAAACCTCGTACACACTCAAGATTGGTCTTACAAAATTCGCTACAATGTTTTTCAAAACATTTGAGAAACAATTGAATTCTCAATTCGTAATTGAAACCTCTTCACTTACCGGTGCTGATGATCTGATAAGAGAAGCTTTCCCTTATGTCCCTATATTGAAATAGCTTGAAATGTAGGTTATTATTCCTTCTATTGTGTAATTTGTCATTCAGTATAATGTGTATTATTAAACATCAGCCTTTGAAAAGCCAAAATCGTTCATCTAATTATATTTTAAAAAGTCCCCTTAGATGACTTATAAGAATCATAGTAAAGCCCTTAAAAATAATATGATTAACTTCTGAGAGGTTTATGCGTGCATATTTATAAAATACATGCTAGCCCATATATTATAGAGAACTAGTGAACCTTACTATTGAAGTTGTAATCATCTTTCTTAGCGTAATTCCGTTGTTCATTAGTTCTTACCTCCTTTTTCAACAGTATCGCAAATTCCCAGATTTTGTACTTGGAGCGATGTCTCTTGCCTGGTTTAGTTATGGTGTTTATAACTTCATGTCAGCAATATCTTATCTGTTCTTATCTGAAAATATATTCCTATTAAGGAGCCTTCTTTTACCTGTATTTTTGATATTGGTAGAAATCTCCGTCAGTTTTATCAATAATAATCGTCTTCACCCGCTACGATTTCCATTAGTATCGGTTTTTGCAGCTTCAGTAACCTATACAATCTTTTTACCAGAAGTAGTAATGTCAAATACATTTCCTAATGGCGATGATACTTTAATCATGGTTGGGCAGTTACACACAGCTACAATTGTAGGATTAGCTTATGTGCTGATAATTTATTTCTTATTAACAATCAAGATATTCTACTATGCTTCTGAAGATCTTAAATTTTGGGCAGGTATCAATCTGCTCGGAACACTAATATTGGGTCCTATTGCCTATCTCACATTCTTGATTAAACTTAACCAAGTTATTCCAGGAATCACAGAATTCGTGTTTGGCCTTGGAACTCTGGTTTCAGCAATTGCATTCTATAAACGACCCCAATTATTCTATGTACTTCCATTCAAAGCAATCAAGCTCTTAGTCATCAAGGAAGGTGCAGGATTGACAATTTATTCATACCAGTGGGATGGCGAGAAATCAGAAGTAAAGGATCCGTTGTTTTCCTCGGCCATCGAGAGCATTAATTCATTTGCAAGGATAGCGATTCAGCATGGGAATATAACTCAGGTGAAATTAGAAGATGCGATTCTCATTATACAAATACCAAAAGATCAGAATTTGTATTATGCTTTATTGGCAACAAAATCTTCACACAATTTGAGGTATGGATTAAAGAAATTTTCTTCAATGTTTTATCTTACATATCACTCAGTCCTCGAATCAGAATTCCTCTTTGAAACCTCAGCCACAAACGGAGCAGACAAATTAATTGATTTTTGCTTCCCATACATTCCAAAACATTAGGTCGGTTATTCGCAAAAATAATAATTCATCGGACAAATTTAATCTGAATAACAACAGTTTGAGACTTGATAAATATCACCGATCGATTAGTTGTACCAAATGTAATGGTAAATTATACATTTTTTAGCAAATTATATTGTATATTTGCATATTTATGACATAGTTTTTGAATAAGTATGGCGTTACAAACTACTTTCTTTTATATCACAATTACTATGAATTATGTAGTTAGTGGTGTAACTATGACTGTAACAGATATTACCGAAGTACTAGACGCAAGTGGACTATCTTGTCCACTCCCAGTTTTGAAAACCAAGAAGGCCCTGAAGGGATTAAATATTGGAGACATCCTCAAGGTCATCAGTACCGATCATGGATCAAAGAAAGACATGGAAGCATGGGCACGTATGACGGGTCAAGAACTCATGGATGCTTTCGAAGATGATGGAAAATATATCTACATCATCAAGAAGGTAAAATAAATTAGGAACAAGACAAAAAGGTGACAGAAACAAATGACAGAGGAAAAAAGAAAAAAATTAGCAATTATTGCAGGTAATGGAACATTAGATAAGGCATACCCCCCATTAATCATTGCAAGCACAGCAGCTGCAATGGATTTTGACGTGGCCATATTCTTTACATTTTATGGATTAAACATCATAGACAAGAAAAAGATGCACAAATTGAAGGTACCTTCTCTTGCTAATCCTGGAGCACCCATGCCAATACCAAACATAATTGGAGGTTTACCTGGAATGACCGGTATGGCAACTATGATGATGAAATCATGGATGAACCGTGAGGGTGTAGCAACAGTTCCACAATTAATTGAAGCCTGCATTGAAGGTGATGTCAAATTAATCGGTTGCCAAATGACCATGGATGTCATGGGCGTAGATCGAGACAAGCTTATTGATGAGGTAGAAATCGGCGGTGCAGCCACATTTCTTGAATTTGCAGCTGATGCTGATATTACACTCAACATGTAAAGAACCGAATCAAATTAGAAATAATCAAACAAGAATAATTCAAATTAATTTCAAATTAATAACTCAAATTAATAATTAAATTTTCAATATTATTATGCTAAGTGTTATTCTAAATTTATTCAACATATATGATTCAATCCTAATTTTAGAAAAAATTTATTTTTAATAAAACTATACTTATTGTTTAAAAAGTGAGGATTTAACACTTTCGTGCATTTGACTACGATATTCGTACATCCTAAGAAAGTATTATCCGAATAAATACAGTTTAGTTACGTTTGTATTACATATTAATCATTCATGTATTTAATTTGGATTAATCCCATATATTTGCACATTAATTTAATATATTGTAATCATCTATCATTTTATTTATATACGATGTTAGTCCCTATTTCTATGATGAGTGAACTAACATTAAAGACCACAAAAGATCAAGAAATTAAAGATGAAAAACCAACTATTGTTGATTTATTCCATGCATATTGCAGCCATGAATTTGGAAATGATAGGTGGAATGAATTCATGAATCATAAAGAATTCAACACTATGATTACCCATTATCAGCCAAAATATGGGGATTTAGTTTTCAGTGTATTAGCAGACACAGTGAGTGAAATTCAGAATATATCCATTAAGGATTTACTCAGGAATTTTTCCAAATTTGTTCGAACCTACTACTAATCAATCTAGACGCTCTCTCTAAAGATTTCATTCTTAATCACGACTAATCACCGGATTTAGTGGAGAGTGTAAATCCCAACATTTGATTTTATGAGATCAACTACTCGACAACCTTAGAAATTTAAAATTCAAGTACACCTTCAAGATTATGTCCATAATTGATGAAGTAAGAGAATTAGAAGATTTTCTTATCAAGACAAGACGGATCATCCATCAGAATCCTGAACTGGGGTTTGAGGAAAAAGAAACCGCAGCATTGATTTGCAAAGAATTAGATAATTTAAATATCCCTTATACCAAGGAAATTGCAATCACAGGAGTAATAGGAATAATTGAGGGAAAAAAAGGATCTGGAAAAACATTGTTACTGCGAGCAGATATGGACGCTTTACCTTTACCAGAGGATACAAATTTAGAATTTAAATCGAATAATAATGGGATCTTCCATGCATGCGGACATGATTCCCATGTTGCATGCCTACTAACCACAGCCAAGTTGTTGAAGAAACATGAAAATGATTTTGCAGGAAAAGTAATGCTAGTATTCCAGCCTGCGGAGGAAGGGAGTATGGTTTATGATCCCACTGGAAAAATATCAGGGGGTGCTTTGCCTATGATAATGGAAGCAGGAGATATAATAGGAAATAAAGACAATCCTAAAATTGATGGCGCACTAGCCTTGCATGTGATATCAAGCCCCCACCCTCGAGATGTTCTTGGAAAAATTGGAATTGAGGATGGCCCATTTACTGGATCATCAGATGAGTTACTTGTGAAAATTAAAGGTAAAGGAGGTCATGCATCAGCACCACACACTGCAGTAGATCCAGTTTATATTGCGTCTCAAGTAAATGTTGCATTGCAGGGATGGTTAACCCGAACTCTTAATCCGATGAAACCAGTGGTTATAACTTTCGGGAAAATAGTGGGTGGCCTTCGTAACAACATTATTTCGGAAACATGTGAAATGGAAGGGACCTTGAGAACTTTGGATGAAGATGTTAGAGATCAAATTTTGGGGGGTATTGGCGAGTTTGTATCAGGAATTGCAGAGGCATATGGGGCTCAGGCTGAAGTAACCATTATGCGAGGTTATCCTGTTGGTCACAATTCCAAAGAGATGAATGACCTGATTAGAGAAAGTGTAACCGAATTGTATGGAAATGAGGCAATATATGATTATGGAGCAATATTAGGATCTGAAGATTTCTTTGAGTTTGGATTCAGAAATAAGGTTCCGATTGCCATGTTCTGGCTGGGTGGGTCAAATGTGGATAAAGGAATGGTTCATGAAAATCACTCCAATTATTTCGATTATGATGAGGAAGCCTTGGTTATAGGCACTGCAGTACTATTTTCAACCACAATGAAATTTTTAGCATCTTGATTAATCTTGATTAGATTGTTCTAATTCTATTGTTTATGAAAGATAATTAAAATTCTATCAACTAAATTGAAATTACTAATTGCCTATTTTATTCTACGAATAATTATGGTTAATATACCAAGAGAGACCACTGCACCAATAACCGGGAAACTATTATCATCTTCTTCTGAAGTAGAATCTGCGGTGGTACTAGTTGGAGAGGTAGTGGTGGTTGTGGAGGTAGTTATAGTTGATGTGGTCGTGGGGACTTCTTTTGTAACTGTGAAATTATCATATCTGGTTATACCATTCCATCATCTAAATTGCATATTATACAAAATTTTGAACGCTGAGATTAAGACTTTCAGACGATCCGGTGAGATGATGTCACCACTACTCAATTGAATTTAGAATTACAAAATTCTTTTGAGCTACTTTTACATTCACATGTTCCAAGTCCATAGTGTTTGTTTGAATAACCTGCAATCACTTAGTGAGAAATGAC
>JAAFKL010000401.1 GCA_021399405.1 Candidatus Heimdallarchaeota archaeon
AATGCACGATGTTGTATGCTCTGAGTGTAAGAAAGAAACACAAGTACCATTCAAGCCTGATGGAGAGCGTCCAGTATACTGCAAAGATTGTTATCAAGACAAACGCCCACCACGTCGAGATAGTTACTAAACACAAAATCTGTTAAAATCAATAAATACTAAAAAATAAAAAAATTAAAACAAAATAAATAGACTATTCAAAGTAGATAGTGAAACTAACTAATTCTCAATTTTATATTCACTAGACAAAATCCTAAAGATTATCATTACGATATAATTGTTAAATGAACAATCTTGAGATTGAACTCAAAAATATGAGTGTTGAAGGTAAATTATTCAGAGCTATACCAGATAAACCTGATAGAATTGAATGCTATGCATGTGCTCACTATTGTTCAATAAAAGATGGGAAAGCTGGAATTTGTAAGGTCAGGTACAATGAAAATGGTGTATTGAAGGTTCCTCATGGATATGTATCGGCCATAAATGGTGATCCAGTTGAGAAGAAGCCTTACTACCATTTTTTCCCAAAAACTTTGGCCATGTCGTTCGGTATGCTTGGTTGTGACTTTCGTTGTGGATACTGCCAAAATTATGATATTTCGCAGACTTTGCGTGATCCATCAGTTCAAAGAGGTTTTAGGAAAATCTCTGCACAAGATATCGTAAACTATGCACTAGAATACGGCTGCAGATCTGTGGTATCAACATATAATGAACCATTAATAACTTCAGAATGGGCAATAGAGGTATTCAAGGAAGCTAAAAAAAACAATCTAGCTACAGGTTATGTCTCAAATGGGAATTCAACGCCAGAAGTGCTCGATTATATACGACCATATACTGATGCATACAAAATTGATCTCAAGTCATTTAATAAAAAACAATACCAGACACTTGGTGGAAATCTTGAAAAAATTTTGAAATCCATTGAAAATGTATATCAAAAGGGTTTCTGGCTTGAGATTGTCACACTTTTAATTCCGGGTTTTAATAATTCACCGGATGAAATTGAACAAATGGCTGATTTCATCGCTGGGATTTCAGTGGATATTCCATGGCACATCACAGCTTTTCATAAAGATTATAAAATGAGGGACAAAGATAATACAACTCCCGAAAATTTGCTCGAGGCTGCCGAAATCGGCGTTAAGGCTGGAATCAATTATATTTATCCCGGAAATGTTCATGGTCGTGTTGGTGATTGGGAAAACACTAACTGCCCCAACTGTAAGACAGTCTTAGTCGAAAGAATTGGTTTCCGAGTAATTTCATATAATCTAAATGATGAAGGGAGATGTCCAACCTGTGATGACGTGATTCCTGGTAGATGGGAAACTCCGAAAGAACGAAAAAGTCTCTTCAGATTTCTTACATAATAATCATCTATTTATTTAGCTCTTTCTTGTTTAACTGCATCCATCAATTCTTGGAATTTCTTTCCATGTTCTTCTGGATCTTTAGTTCTTGATAAATCAATTATTACTCCATCAATATTATGTTCTCTGTATTCTCGAATTATTTCTCCAATATCTTCATCAGCAATTCCTTTACGAGCCCAAATTTCAAAATCCTCAGGGATTTTATCCTCATAGGGTTCTAACAATTTACGGGCTTCTGCTCCACTTATTCCTCCTGCTGGATGCCAACCGGTTCCAAATTTAATTGCTCTCTCTATGGCATATTTCGAATTCCCTGCAATTAGAAATTGCTGATGAGCTAGTTCTTTGCGTAGTGGTTCGAATGTTACATTGTCAAAATTATAATTCTCACCTGAAAATGAGGTTTTCCCTTCCCAAAGTTGTCTAATTAGTGAAATCTCCTCATTCATTCTTTTTCCACGATTCTTAAAGTTCTGGCCGATAATCCCAAATTCTTCGTCATTCCACCCCACAGCAAATGATGATACTAATCTCCCACCTGATAAGTAATCAACAGTGGCTAATTGTTTGGCAACTAATATTGGATTTCGAATCGGGAGGACTAATGTGGACACTCCAAGTTTAATATTTTTTGTATGTCCAATCAAGAAACTCAATGTCGTAATAGCCTCAGCAATATTATCATAAATGGGCAACCTGCTTGCTTTCTTTTGCATGATATGATCTGTAACCCAGAGACTATCAAAATCCTTTTGTTCTAAGAGTTGAGCTGTTTGAATTAATTTTTCTGGGGAAAGATGAACATCAAAATTCTCTATACAATATCCGAATTTCACAAGTCTGAACCTTTCAAAGCTATCAATAATTTATCGCTATCTTTTCATCGAACCTTCAATTAAATATGAAATTTTTGACTTTTTAATTTTTACAAATTACTTTTTGTTTTCACCATCAAACTAGCATATCCTACTGTATAGTTACTCCCTGGTTGAATATCCGCACTATTCGCATACTTAACTAACTCTATATCTGCATCACCCATTAAATTTGCAAGTGTCATTAGTGTAAATACTGGTCCATATCCACACATTGTCATTTTTAGAAAACGTCGTAATGAGTTAGAATTATCTGGATCACCTTCAACAAAGGTTTCTATCATCTTAGTATCGTTGTAGTATAACTTGTCTTGATCATATTCATGGGATAAATCACTAGAAGCTATTACCTTAATTTTCTTATCTTTGAAATAATTGATAATATTGAATAATAAGACTGCTAGATTTCTTGCGGCAGGCAACGATTGATCCGCCATACAAATAACAATAATTTTGAATTTGTTCTTGTAGAGATATTGCAATATCGGGAATTGAATGTCAATAGAGTGTTCCGAAATATGAGCACTTTCCTCAAACTGTAAGCCATCTTCAAAATCAGATAAATTCATTGATTTAATAAAGTCAATAATATCTTCATCGATTTCCAAATCACCAAGTGGAAACTGCCATTTGCCTTCCGGGTATATTGATATTGGTGGACCAGTTCCTCGATGATTTGGTCCAAGAACTATGAATGTGTCAACCTCTGGGCAATTTTCATATAGAAGTTTGTACCCACAAGCCGCAATTCTCCCACTATAAACGTATCCTGCATGTGGTGATATTAATCCAATACAATGTTCTTCGTCTACTAATCCAAGATCTGGTGTGATAACAGGGTCTTTACCAGGTCCGAATTCCTCATCTAAGAATAAAAATCGTATTTGGTTTTCCAGACTCTCTTTGGATCCCTCATACCAGCTTCCCGCAATTGGTGAACTTCTTATCATATTACTCCCCTACTCATTGTTTCTCCTGTACATATCAAATAGCGGGTTAACCAACCTCAAGAAGATTAAACCTGTTACCATCAATATCTTCGAAAATTGCTTCTATCCCATGTCCTCGTCTTGTGGGAGGTGATAGAAATTTCACACCATTTTTCTTGAATTCTTGGTAGGTTGCGTCACAATCACTTGTTGAGAAGCTCCAGAGTGATCCTTTCCCGATACTGGCATCAAATTTCGAAGTTAATAATTCGAATTCATCAGCATGTGGCTTTCTAATAACTATAGCAAGCTCTTTTTGATTTACTGGTGCTACGGTTAACCATCGAAGTCCGGTTTTCTTATCAAGTAAATCTTGTCTTTTTTCAAATCCAAGATTCTTAGTATAGAATTCAAGTGATTTGTCCTGATCTCTGACCAAAATAGTAACCAGAATTAATTTGTTTATGGTCATTAGTGTCCCCTTTTTATTATTAATCTCCATAGATAATGAAATTTTAAACTTATCTTGACTTTTCTACTTTGATGATTATCTAATTACAAATAAGAATATAATCCTGCAAAATTTTTATTTGAATTATAAATAGAAAAAAATGAATTCAATTAAGCATATAGGTGAAATTTAATTTATAATTAGGTGTATTTTACTCTCAATCATGGAAGATTTGGTATTAACTGCTGGGTGGTCTTATTCAGAAGGTCGGATAATTAAGAATCCTCAAATTATTATTGAAGATGGTAAAATTACTTATCATGGAGCCCAAAGTGGATCTGAAACACCATCGGGAATTGAGAAGCGAAGTTATCCAAAGGGATTAATTCTTCCGCCATTCATCAATTCTCATACTCATATATCTGAAACTCTCATTCGTGGGATTTGCGATGATGCTGACCTTCATGAGTGGTTATATGACCATGTATGGAAAGTCGAGCCCAAAATGAATTCAAATGATGCGAAAATAGGCGCACAACTTGCAGCAGCAGAAATGTTATCTTCAGGTACAATTGCGTTTGTGGATCAATACTTTTTTGCTGATCAAATCGCAAGTATGGTTGAAGAAACGGGAATGAAGGCTTTGCTATCACCATCAATTTTTGATGGCAATCCAGAAACAATTGAAATTGAGAAATCGTTTCAACAAAATCTAAAGGTTCTTAATAAATGGCATAAAAAAGATGACCGGATTTTTGTTGGGTTTGGACCCCACGCCCCATATTCAGTTTCTGATGATTATTATCAGAGAATTTATGAAAAAGCAACAGAATATGATACTAAGATTCATACTCATCTAAGTGAGACAGCCCGAGAAGTGGAAGAATCACTTGAATCAAATGGTCTTAGTCCAATAGAGAAAATGAATAAATTGGGAGTATTAGATCGTATAGTAGCTGCTCATTGTATACATCTGTCAGAAAATGATAAGAGACTGCTATACGAAAACAAAGTTGATGTTTTACATTGTCCCCAATCGAATTTGAAAATAGGTGCAGGAATCGCAGATATTACTAATCTCTTAGATAGAGGTATCAATGTGTGTTTGGGGACTGATGGAAATGCCTCAAATAATAATTTAGAGATGCTGGAAGAAGTTAGACTATCTGCTTTAATTCATCGGGGAATACATCATGATCCAAAAAAGATGAATACTCAAACTGCATTAAAACTAGCAACTGAAAATCCAACTAAAATATTTCCCAAAGGTGTGTTATCTGGCAATCTTGATGAAGGAAGCAATGCCGATATTTTACTTGTGGATTTAAATCGAATCCATACAACTCCTATAATCAATCCTCTCAGCAACTGGATTTATTCAGGTAATAATCAAAATGTAGCTTTAACGATATGCAATGGTAAAATATTGTACGATGAGGGTAGTTTTCCAACTTTAGATATTGACACCATAATGTCAAAAGCCCAAGAATCAACAAACAGGATGATGTCAGAAGCAAATTATATTTCAAATAGTATGTGAATCCTTGCAAGAAAACTTAATTTCTCCAATATAGTCGTTTGGGAAGCATAATAATTTCAAATGCTATCCAAATTAATCTTAACATCAAAATACTTGAAATTTATAAAACACTAACAGTGAAAAGTTATTAAGTAACTAAATGATTAGGAGCTTATGATAGTGAGAACAAACCTTTCTAATTTAAAGTATAAAAGGGTCACAGACTCCGAAGGAAATGATATCGGCACAATAAATGACGCTGTTGTTAATCAAGATTCTTTAGATGTTAGGGGATTTGTAATCCACGGGTCAAAATTTGAAGAAATGATGGAAGATCTAAAAATTCGTACTGATGTTGATCCTCTAGTCACATTCGATTCAATTGATAAGGTTGAAGAGGATTCAATTTGCTTGAAAATAACCAAGTCTGAACTTGCCAATGCAATGGCTCCCGGTGAGATTAAGAATAATGAAATATTATTTTCCAAATTGCAAAAAGTTTCAGTACAAAGTAAATATGATGAAAATATTGGAATATTCATTGATATCTTCTTTGATGAAAATAGCAAAGCCACATACTGCTTGGGTGGAAAAGCATTTCTTCATATGCTAAGATTACACAATTGTTCTGATAGTCTCAATTATGTTGTTGATCCCTCAGAAATTACAAAAACTGAAACTGGATACAAGATCGGTATCGAAATTAAAGATCTTGAGAAACGTATGAAACAGAATTTAACTAATCTTATTAGGGATGTCCTCATTGAAGCTGAAAGAGATGGTACCCTATCCGAAGATGAAAGAAGTCTAATAAATTCTATCAAAGTTGATCTTCCTACATATGAAGAAGCTCTAAAGAAGGCTCAGGAAGATAATGTAATTACAAAAGAAGAAGAACAGGAATTAGGTTCTATCAAAGAAAAGATTCTACAGAATGTTATTAGTCTTGCTCGAAAAGATGAACTTGTTACCGATGATGAAAGAGCCTTGATTAGAAAATTAGCCGGCTACATGGCAACTCGAAAAGATGAACTATTCTGGAAAGTTTTTGGAACTACTTAAGTCAACTAAATTAAAGAAATCCATAAAATGTAACTTTTCTTGTCTAATCATTTAATAAGTAATTTTCCAAATACAGAATATTCGTAACATGAAAGTCACAAAATTCTATTTAGATTGTTTATCTGCCGCTTCCTATATAGTTTCAAGCAATGATGAAGCAGTTGTTATTGATCCCCAAAGAGATGTAGAACTCTATACTGACTATTTGGAACAAAATAAATTAAATCTAAAATATATATTGGAGACTCATCTCCATGCTGATTTTGTTTCTGGTCATTTAGAACTCTCAAATAAGACTGCTGCTGAAATAGTTTTTAGCAAGGTTGCTAATGTTTCTTTTGATTCAATTGCTGTTGTTGAGGGTGATAAACTGGAATTTGGAGATGTTCAAATATCTATCCTTGAAACACCAGGTCATACGCCAGAAGGTGTTTGTTTCGTGTTTAAAGATTTAGTGAATAATGAAGCTGAATTAACTATATTTACTGGAGATACATTATTTGCTGGTGATGTGGGTAGACCTGATTTAATGGATGATACCCTGTCAAAAGAAAAACTAGCCACAATGCTTTATCACTCACTTAGAGACAAAGTAATGAAATTGCCTGATGAAACAAGAGTATACCCTGCTCACGGTGCAGGATCTAGCTGTGGACGCGCATTATTAGATGTGGAATATACTACCATTGGAATGGAAAAACAAAGTAATTATGCCCTACAACCCATGTCCATAGAAGAATTCATTTTTCAAGTGACAACGGATCAACCCATACCTCCTTCTTATTTTACAAGCAGCGCAAAACTAAATCGTATGGGATTACAACCAGTTGACAATATTCTTGATAAGCTACAATCATTTTCTGTTACTGAATTAAAGAATATAATGACTGAACCAGATGTTACGTTAGTTGATGTTCGAGATCCAGAGTTGTATTCTAAACAATATATCCCAGATTCCCTAAATATAGGGTTAGATGGCCGTTATGCTGAATGGTTGGGCACTGTAACTAGTCAAGATAATCGATTAATAATAATTGCTGATCCTGGAAAAGAACGTGAAGCTACCATTCGAGCAGCTCGAGTTGGATTTGATAATGTTATAGGATATTTAGAGGGTGGGTATAATTCTTGGGTCACTGAAAACGAACCAACCGAATATTTTGATAGAATTGATGCAGAAGACTTGGTTAAAATACCTGAACCTGAAGATGATATTGTAATTTTAGATGTTCGCAGACCTACGGAGTTTAAAAATGGCCATTTACCACATGCATTGAATATACCTTTAAGTCAATTACAATACAATATTGATAAACTTGAGAAAGGTAAAAAGTATATTGTACATTGTGCCGGTGGTTATCGATCAGTGATTGCAAGTAGTATTCTTAAGCAAAATAACTTTAAGGATGTCATAGATATCCGAGGTGGATTTGATTCTTTTGCAGAAAAATCAATAGAAATCAACCATTCTCATTGAAAAGTTTAATTGTAAATTTTACTTATTACTTATGTGGCAAACGCTACCGGGTTCAGCCAAGAAATAATTAAAAGAATTTTATCAAAATTGGGTAAAATATCTCATTATGAAAAGGTCATTAGTAGTTACCGAACTATACTATCTGAAAATCGAATAATTAGTTTAGACCTTATTGGACTTGGGCTTCAAGAACTTGACGCTAACATTTTTGATGAAATTAACGGTATAACACAACTTTATTTATCTTGGAACGATATATCAATACTCCCCAATGGTGTTTTTGATAAGTTAAATACATTGCAGTATCTAGATCTAAGAGGGTCAGGTCTGATTGAAATTCAAAATGGTATTTTTGATAAATTGCAGAATTTACAAAGATTGGAGTTAAATGACAATAAATTAAAAAAAATACCGACTAATACTTTTGACAAACTATTTTCATTAAAGGAAATAAATCTTAGTAATAATCATATTGAATTTTTGGAAAAACATATTTTTGACAAATTAATTAATTTAGAATTTCTTTACCTATATTTTAATCCACTTCCAGGAGATATTAGCTTTGGAAATTATTACGATAGAGAATCAGTGGAAGAATTAATAGATCTACTCAAATCGCGTTTTACTTCTTGATTATGTGGTTCGATTTTCCTTTTTGACAAAAATGGTATTAGAATTTTTAGAATTGTTATCATATTTTCAAAATTATTAGTTCTCCATATAGAATTTAACCCTAACCTTTTTTTTAAAATGATCTAGATTATCTTTCAGTCAATCTAATTTGGCGAATTTTTGGTGAATGAATGGCTAAGTCATATACAATTCATAGTCATAAGGGTGGATCTGGTAAAACCATGTTATGTATCAATATGGCAACTTATCTAGCTAAAATGGGGAAAAGGGTAGTTGTGTTAGATTTAGATCTGAATGCACCAAGTTTGCAAACTTATGCCCCCAACCGTGAAGAATCTACCATAAATGAAATATTTTTGAACAATGCAGATCCTGAAAAAGTGATTTTCGATGCTACTTATTTATTAGGTGACGTTCCAGGAAAATTATATCTTGGGTTAGCAGATATTAATGGAGACGTTATTTCTCAAATGGGGCAAAGAAGTAAAGACGATCTTCTAAAAGATCTTTACATTCTCATGGGGTTAATTAGAAATAAGTTACCAAATGAACCTTGGTATGCAGATTACATCTTGGTAGATACGCCTCCTGGATTATCAACTTTGTCAATAAATGGTGTTGCTGCAACAGAAGAGCTTATTCTGTTACTAAAAATTGTCAATGCTGATATTGAGGGGACCCGTCATTTTCTTAAAACCATCCATAAAGCCTTGAGACCGACAACTCATATGATTGTGAATCAAGTTCCAAAAGTATTTATCGATGAAGGTGGTAAGGAAAAAACTGAAGAGTTGTTGGATAAACGGATAACGGGGCCAATTGGGAGGGCTAACATCAATTTTTCAGGCGTAATCACAACGAATGAGATGTTAATCAATAAAGAACTCGATTATGCATTCAAAGCATTTACCAATGCTATGGATGCCGTCAGACGCCCAATTCATCTAATGGATAAAGAAAATGTCCAATTCATTAAAGATTTTGAAGAAATCGTGAAATCGGTTATGGGCGAAGATAAATGAGAATTTTTGCTGTTTACGTAATTAATGAAAACGGATTATGTTTGTATAATCAATCTTTCACTGCAGAGGCACCTCCTTACTCTTTAATTACTGGACTTCTGACGGCAATGCAGAATTTTGTTCTCGAGGTTACAGGAAGTTATCCTACTGATTTGAGTGCAGGGTCCTTTACTTTCCATATGGAAAAATGGGGTCCATTGACCATTGTATTAACCACTTCAAATCAAAAAGTTCCCATTCCCACTTTATCTGATCTGGGAATTCGATTCCTCAATCGTTTTGGTGATAAAGTTGAGAATTGGAAGGGAAGGGTTTCCGAATTTGAAGATTTTGAAATAGACGTGAAAGATATTCTAGGTTCCAGTAGGATTCAACAACGAGTCGACCCTAAAACTCCAATGACTTCTCTTGCATTGTTATCTTTAGATCCAGATTTGCAGAAAGTAGCACAAACTATTATACAGGTTGGTGAAGCTTCTTCACATGCATTGGCAAAGCTAACCGATCAAAATGAATATGTTACTCGATTACAATGTGAAGAATTGGTAAAAATGGGGCACCTCGGAAGAATATATAGTGATGAAGAAGAATTTATTTATTTTACTAGATAGTACTATTTCATAATAATATTAATTCTATAGTTCTGTAACCATCCGTAAATTAATCTAATCATAGTATGTTAGATATATCATGGCGAGTTTTGTCATTGATTTAATGACTACAGCTGGAGTAATGTTAGTCGCTGAATTCGCTGACAAAACAAATTTACTCGCTCTTTCTCTTATGGGGAAATCTAAACAACCATACACAGTAGCACTTGGAGGCCTACTCGGCATTACCTTTGTTACATTGATTGGTGTGTTACTCGGAGGATTAATTGTTGAGGTAATTCCAATTGATTATGTTCCAATACTTACTGGCTTGCTTTTTGTATGGATTGGGATTGCAGAATTAAGAAATGATGAAGAAACTGAAGAAATTGAAATTGATAATATTAATGAAAATTCTGGATTTGATAATAGATTTAATGTGATGAAAAAAAGTTTCGTGTTAATCGGATTGGCTGAATTTGGTGATAAAAGCCAAATTTTTGTGATTGGACGTTCGTTAGAAGGTAATCCTCTTGCCATATTTTTGGGAGCAGTAATTGGAATGGGAATAATAATGTTAGTAACTGCTATATTTGATGAAAAATTAATCGAGAGATTTCCTGAGGATTTGATTCATAAAATTGCAAATTATGGATTTGTCATAGTTGGAATTTTATTGATTATCAATGGATTAACTACTATAAATTGAATTAAACCATTTCTCAACAATTCTACTAATTACCTCACGTACGGAATTGACTAGAAAGGTAAATAAAACCTTGATTGCGATGTTCAATGTTGAATTATGGCAACATCTGAAAATCCTGAAAAACTAAACACCACGTATCGCATTTCGGAAGAACCTTGGTATAATCGAAATGTAAAGAAATGGGTATCCTATGATTTGGGTAATACTATTTTTTCAATGGTTGTTGTATCATTAACAATTACACCTCTAATATACATTATGTATTTCGAGCAACTGGGGGATGGTAAAGACGCAATTAACAGTGGTAATTTTGCAATTGCAGTTACTTTATTTGTTGGAAACGTCATAATGGCCTTTACTTCACCATTCTTGGGGGCTTACTCAGATCATTTAAAACAACGAAATGGGTTGTTGATGAAATTATCAATCGTTTGTATCCTTCTAATGGCTTCACTTGTCATTTCTGCGTATACATCAAATATCATTATCATTTTGGTCATTTTTCTTTTTGCTAACCTATTTTATCAAATGGGATTAGTGGTGTATGATGCTACTTTACCTTTTATAACTGATGAAGACAAGCTCAGTAAAGTTTCAGGTTATGGTGTTGCAGTAGGTTATTTTGGGTCATTTATTGGGATAGCAATTGGTTTTGCACTAATTCCATTTTATGGTGACTTTTTTGCTGATGATACATTCGAATTTGACGATGGTTCTATTGGTCCAAAATTCACAAAAGGTTACATTCCATACGTTTTCCCTATAGCTGCTTTTATGTTTCTTTTATTTGCCTTACCAATGTTTACTCTAAAAGAAAAGCCGAGAACAACTCCGACTAAATCTAAAGATACAATTAGAGCAGAAGTGGTTGATCAGGTGAAAACCACAGGTAGAGAAGTTTATAATTATCGTAGTATGAAATGGTTCCTCCTTGGCTGGCTAATATTTGTTGATGCTGCAAATACCGTAATTACATTCATGACTCCAATGGTGCAAGTTGGGCTTGAATTTGGTGAAGGTTCCACTGTCTTAATCGTTTTAGGAATAGGTATTGCTTCAGCAGTAGCGTTTACTTATCCTGTTGGAATTTATGTGGATAAGAATGGGCCAAAAAAAGGATTAACATTAATAACTATTTTATGGCTCACAGCACTGGTAATCGCTTTATTGACGAATTTATCAACTGATGCTTTATCCACTCCCTCGTGGTTAGTCTATATTTTTCCAATAATTCTAGGACCTGGTTTGGGAGGTACTTGGGTAGTTCAACGAGCTTTCGTAACAGAACTCGCACCACCCGATAAAGTTGGCAATTACTTTGGTTTCTCTAACATATTTGGAAGGATTTCTGCAGCGTTTGGCCCATTTATTTGGTTTGCATCTGTGAAAATACTAAGTGATTTTGTTGATTATTCAATTGAAATGTCAACTAGAATTTCCATTGCTGTATTAGGTGTTTTAATGATAATAGGGTATATAATTCTACAAAAAGTAGTCGATGTTCATGAATATTATGTCGATGGAGCAAAGGCAACAGGACATGATACCTGGGAAAAAGATGGTAAACAGGTTTACCCCTAAGTTCAACAATTTAATGTACTAATATAATTCAAGATATTTATTCCAATGGAAACCTAAATCCAGATTTTATTTTTTCAATCAATGGAGGAATTGCGTCTTGATAATCTGCTACAATACCATAGTCTGTATGATCAAAGATTTTTGCTTTCGAATCTTTATTTATGGCAATAATTGTTTTGGAATCTTTCATCCCTGCGATATGTTGTATTGCTCCAGAGATACCTACGGCAATATATATTTGAGGTCTTACAGTTTTTCCCGTCTGTCCAATTTGGTGTTTATATTCAATGTAGCCAGCATCAACGGCGGCACGAGAAGCACCTACTTCTGCAATTTGATCATTTGAACGAATTAAATCAACTAGTTCTCGTAACATTGAAAATCCCTCTTTACCAATTCCGAGTCCACCTGAGACAATTATGTCTGCTTTTGATAAATCCAATGTTTCTTTGCTCTGAGTTGTTTCTAACACCTTCACAGCAAAATCTCCTTCAGCCCAGTTTGGAGTAAAATCAATAATTTCACCGTTTCTCGATGTGTCTGATTTTAATGCTCTAAAAACTCCAGGTCTTGCTGTAGTCAATGTTGGATAATTCCATGGACCAATTATGGTTGCTAATTTACTCTCTCCAAATGAAGGTCGAATCATTTTGAATGCTTTAGCAAACCTTTGATTCTTACGTTTATTTGCATAATATCCAATGTCAAGTTCTGTACAATCTGCTGATAGACCGACATTTAATGTAGCGGCAACACGAGGTGCTAAATCCCTTCCCAAAGTTGTTGCAGAGAAAATACCAATTTCTGGATTTACAGCTTTAATCACATCGATCATAGCTCGAGCAAATGGTAAAGTCTGATAATATTCTAATCTTTCATCGTCAATTACATATACAATATTTGCACCATGGTGTATCAGAGTTTCGGCGTGACGTTTTGCTCCTTTTCCAATAATGACTGATATTATTGTTCTAGAGTCCTCATCCATTTTCTTGCCTACACGTGTAGCTTCTCCAATAATTTCCAAAGCCGCTGGTGATAGATGAGGACCATTCATTTGAGCCCAAGTGATAATCCCCCTTGCACCATCTCGTAAATCAACATACGGAATATCTTTGTCTCGTTCAATCCTTTTTTGTAATTTGGCTTCTTCTTCACTCATGTTAGCTTTCCTCCTCTTTACTATTGAAAACAAGATCCTCTGTTAATTTGTCAATCCTTTCCACCATGCTCCCTGTATCGTAATATTTTGTCCCGGCATGCTCCACTACAACATTTTTTACGCGTGAAACAACCGTGGGTGAACCTGGTAATCCCGCATGCTCTTCAGGTAAACCAATAGTAGCAATATCTACTATTACTATTTCTTTGTTCAGTGCAGACATAGAAGCGTTTAACGATGGACCACGAGGTGTGTTTGCAGTGTGAGTAACAGAAAGCATCATAGGGTACGGAACTTTCAATCTTTGATACCCTCCTTCAATAATTCTTCTAATCTCCAAATAATTACCTTCAACCGGTTCGACATCTTCTACATAGGTTACTTGATTAAGATTGAGTCGACCTGCTACTTGGGGTCCCACATGTGCTGTATCTCCATCTATGGTTTGTAACCCCGCAAAAATGATATCTGCCTTTCGACCCTCATCATATTTATCTCCCACATAGTTTATCAGTATAGCTAGGGCTTCTGCTGTAGCCCAGGTATCTGAACCTGCTAGTTTTCGGTCTGACAATAAAAATGCGCGGTCTGCACCTTTTCTTAAGGCTTCATTAAGTGATTGTTGAGCATTAGGTGGTCCCATCGAAACAATTGTAATTGTTCCTCCTACTTTATCTTTTAAAGCTAAAGCTTCTTCCAAAGCATTAGTACAATGAGGGTTCATTTGGGATTTTCCCGATCTATCCATCAGCCCTTCAGCAGTTGTTTTCATTGCTTTTGGTATGGGGACTTGTTTAATCATGACATAGATATTTACATCTGTCCTAGACTGACTGGAATTCTCAACAGCCTCAGATACTGCTTTTGTCATTTATAATTTCCAAATTATGATACAATATATATCTTAATACTTACCTATTATCGTTGTATTTACAATTTTTATCGTTTTAATGGATTAAAATGATAGGTTTACAGGTTTTCCTTCTCTAGCAGATTTTAATGCTGCTTCAGCGATTTTAGTCACATTAACCGCATCAGTAGCTGAAACCAATGTTTTAGAAGAATTATTAATCGCCGTGACAAAATTTTTAATTTCAAGAAGCAGGGGCTCCTCGATCTCTTTCTTGGGCATGAAAGCTCCATCTGCAGTATCAATCTTAATTTCTTGCGTAATAAAATCTGAAGATATAATTCCCTCTGTTAGTACTGCATTAAATTTTCTAACACGTGTTGGAGTAATCCAATTTGCAGAAATTAGGGCAGCGTGATTATCCTTGAACCCTAACATGATCGTTGCAAAGTCTTCATGTGTGTGTTTGATCCTACCTGCTCTTGCAAAAACCACTTCAGGTAAATCATCAAATAAATAAAGAGCTGTATCAATATCATGGACGCAAGTATCAAAAATTATTCCAACATCTTTGATATGTAACGGTGCTCGATTTTCACGATGAAACTCAAGCATTAAGAGATCTCCATAGGTTTTTTTCTTCACAAAATCTTTCACATAAGACACTGCTGGATTGAATCTCTCAATATAACCACATGTGAGAACTACATTTTTATCTATTGCTAACTTTGCCAATTCTTCTCCTCTTATCGAATCATAAGTTAACGGCTTTTCTACAAATACATGTTTCCCACTCTCGATGAATTGTTTAGCGATTTCGAAATGGGTGACTGTAGGGGTACAAACAAAGACACCTTTGAATTCCTCTTTTTCAATCAAATCATCAATTGAAGTATAATAATTTACTCCATATTGGTTTCCAAATTCTTTAGCTCTATTTTGATCTGTGTCACATACAGCTGCTAATTCGCCAATTTGGGATAAAACTCTAGTGTGATTTTTCCCCCAACCTCCTACACCGACAATTGCAATACTCATGACAATTGATTTTCGCTGATCTGCATTTTTGAAGTTTTGTTTCTAAACAAGATGTATAATTGTTTATACTATAATTTTGATCAAGAATAATCTGGATCGGTCGATAATTTATTCTGCGCTGAAACTCGATTAGACTATGATTTCAACCAGAATTGTACTTTACTCCATATGAGCCTCGAGGGTTAGTCCAAGAAACAGCACCTTGATCACACATAATATCGCATGTTCCACACTCAACACAATCTTCATATTGAAATCTCATATTGCCGTCATAAAAAATGAAACATCTTGTAGGACATCCAGCAATACATAATTGATGAGGACAATCATTACAGATTGATGTCTCAACAACTATATGCGCATGGTCATGAGAATCATTAGTCCAGCTAGTAATCCCTAATTTATTTTTGATATCAAAATCTTGTAATCTTTTCATAAATGTCTAGCCCCTAAACCGTCTTTGATCAAGGTAAATAATCCTGCACCGGATTCGCCGAATGATTTAATCAGATATCTCAGAAGATTTTCTTTTGGTTCACCGTTTTCAGTGAGATAATTACGAAATCCGTCATTTATTGCATCAGGATACGTTTTGAACAATCTTTTATTTTTCGTCATCTTCTTTACTTTTTTGAATCTTTTGAAATCTTTCAATATATAAGAATTTTTTAGTTTTTTATGATATGAGGATAATGCTTCTTTGGAACTATCTTGCGCTTTGATAGCCTCAATTGCAGTTTCAGCGGAAAGTATTGCACTTTTTATTCCATAATTCATCCCCTGAATTACTAACCCATTACTGAAAACAAAACCTGCAGCATCTCCAATTACCATATACCCATCTCCATAAAATTTTGGAAATTTATTTAAACCGAATTCTGGAACTAATTTCGCACCATATTCAACTGGAACGCCATTTTTTATCAATCTAGCAATATATGGATGTTTTTTGAAATGTTCAATTACTTCGTATGATCTATCTTCGGTTGTTAAAGTATCTAAATGAACGATCACGCCAATGCTTAAAGTATCTTTGTTTGTATAGAAAAATCCTCCAGCTTTCATTTCTGAACCATTCAAATTACCCAATATGAATTCACCAGCCACACCGGATCCTTCATCTAATAAAAATCGGTCTTCCAAAACTTGTTTATCAAGTTTAATGACCTCTTTTATCCCAATCATCATATCAGAATAATCATATCGTTTCTTATCTTTCACATAAGTTAGATTATGTTTTAGTAGAAGTCGTGGATTGGCTCCTTCTGCAATAATAGTAATCGGGGCGAATAATTCTTCATCCCCTTGTCTAACTCCAATTACTTTATTATTTTCCATGATTAATTCATCGATATTAATTCCCGAGAGTACTGCAACTCCGGCTTCTTTAGCTTGATTTGCTAACCATTCATCAAAAACTGCTCTTAATATGGATACACCTGGATATGGTTTTTCTTTCCAACTATCAAAATGGAAATCAAAAACTGTAGCATCATTTTTAGATAGAAATCCTATTTTCTTATTTATGATATATCGTTCAATAGGTGCCTCATCCATCCAATTTGGTAAGATCTCTGCCAGGTCATTCCCCCATAGGACCCCACCAGAAAGATTCTTAGATCCAATTGGTAAACCTCGATCAATAAGTACAACTTTCAATCCGTTTTGAGCTAATTTAATTGAAGCTGAAGTACCTGATACTCCGGCTCCTATAACAATTACGTCAGGTTTCATAGGATTGATTACCCCTAAAATTATAAAATACTCAACGAACGTTCAATTAAATTCGTTATGTTGTATCAACTCTCAAATCAATATAAATATTTGAGGATAAATGAGTTATAGCAAATAAGATAGAATTGAGTGGTTAGTTTTCTCTAAGTATTATTAATTTAATTCTTTTTGTCTCAAAATCATGATTGCTATCGTTAAGAGCCCAATAATTGCTCCGATTAGACCCCCAAACATTGTCAAGAGGGAAGGAGTTGAACTTTCTAATGGTTCTAAATGGTATAACATTTTAGGTAATATGGCGTCGACTAACCATTGAAAGGAGAGATAATTATTTGAATCCCCTAAGGAACCAGCAATTTGAGAAATTACAAATAATCCTAACATTGAAGATAGTATGGAATACAAACTACGACTAAAAATTGTAGAGAATACTAAAGTCAAAGCTATTACTATACACTGAAGTAATATTATCAACAAGGTTGCTCCTAGTATTTCATCAATTGTCGATAAGTATGTTGCAGGAAACTCTGCATCATATCTCACAAGGTTTACAATATAAATTAATATCAGAATAGGAATATCCAGTAAAGCAATAATCACTACCATACCAAAAAATTTTCCCATAATAATCTCTGAATCATAGACGGGTTTTGATCTTAGAAGGGGAAATGTATCTTCCTCTATTTCACCTGAAATTGCATCTGCATTCAAAAGAACGATTAATATTTGGCCTAGGAAAAATGAGATATATATCGCTGGTATAAAATTTTTAATTGCAGTATGGGCTTGAAATATAGCAATTCCGGGACCTGTTTGGATTGCTGGCTCCACACTTCCTAACAATAAGATGAGTAGTGGAAACGCAACAAAATATATCAATGCCAAATAGAACCTTTTTTCCTTCACGGTAGAAGCAACTAGTTCACTCGCAATAATTGGTATTGATCTCCCATAATCTTTGGGTTTCAAAATCTGAACATAATTTTTAATCTTTTGAAAACTCATAATAATTCCTCCTGTTCCCCTCTTATACTGTCAAGCGAAGTGTTTTTCGAGACTAATTTTATGAATAAGTTCTCTAATGCATCTTTAACAGGTTTATAACTTTTTAATTGATAATTATTTTCACTGCAAATTCTGGGAATGTCTTTCCATAACTCTAATAATTTCCCATTAGCATTAACAACAAGAACATCAAGATCAAGGTTCGTTAAATACCCTAGATCGTCTAATTTAGTTTTTAGATCTTCTGGATGACTTACATGGATTTCATATGTATCATCGAACACGTTCTGGGTTAATTCTCTCATTTTGCCTGACACCAAAACTTTTCCTTCACTCATAATCGCGATGTGATTTGTCATTCTTTGAATTTCAGGTAAAATATGTGATGAAATAATTATTGTGCGATTCTTATCTTTTGCCAAATCGGTTATGAGTCCCATTACATAAATCCTGCCCTCAGGATCCAATGATGCTGTTGGCTCATCAAGGATTAATATTTCAGGATCTCCGATGAGTGTATTTGCAAAACCTAAACGTTGAGTCTCCCCGCCTGATAATTTACCAACTATACTCTGTTCAAATTTGGATAAACCGACTTGGTCAAGAATGTCTCGAACCGCGTATTTTGATTCGCTTCGAGAGAATCCCTTTAGTCTAGCCATATATCTTAAAAATTGATAAACTGTTTTATCTCTGTGTAAAGAGGGGTTTTGAGGTAAATAACCGACTTTGCGGAAAAGTTCTACTCTATCTTTCCAAGGATTAAGGCCCATAATGCTAATATTTCCACTTGTAGGTTTAAGATTGCCAGTAAGTAGCTTTAGAGTAGTGGATTTTCCAGCACCATTCGGTCCAAGAAGGCCAAACAATGCACCTCTGGGTACTTCTAAATTCATCCTAGTAACTATTGCTTTTGATTGAAAAAACTTAGATAAATTATTAATTTTTATAACTGGTTCACTCATTTCAATTTCCTCCGGATAAAGATGAAAGATACAATTCCAATAATAGGAGAAATTAATCCAATTCCAACAAATCCTTGAGTTTGAAGTACATCAGGGCTCAGTAATTCGTCAAGCGAATCCAACAACCATAGAATGTTAATTGCATACCAGGTCGAACTTACATTGACTTCAGTACTAGCAATATCTGTGAAACCACTATCTGCTTTTTGCAAATCTAATATTTTTAGAATAATTTCTTTCTTATTTTCTAGCTCACCGAGTTTATCTATACTATTGAGTGCATTGATAGCTTCATATGTAGCTTTTAGATTGGGGGGATCATTCAGTGTTGAAGAAAACATCCCGTTAGATGTAGCGTAAGCTCTGATGAATTTTGAAGCTAATTCTGCATCTTCTGGTTCTTGTGCTAACATTGCTAATAATCCCACTGTTTGAATTGCAGCTTCAAAATTATTATAAGTTCCATTGCTTAATTGAAGTGATTTCAATTCTGAGCCTAGAAATACGTTAGGAATTGGTGGAATTACTTTAATTAGAATTGATGAACGAATATATTCTCCCCATTTTTTAATTAAATCAATTGTTAGATCATTGTTTTTTATGACGGTCTGATTATTTTCAATTACTGTAGAATAGAATAATTCATTTGCTGATGTATTGAGATACTGATCAATCTTCCAAGTTGCAAGCTGACTTGAATTAACATTTAGCTCGATTAATCCTTGAATTGCGGTTACTGTTGTATCCCATGAACTCTCAGCTTCAGGATTTTCTCCGAAACCTCCGTCCTCATTTTGTGATCTTTGGTAAAATAATAAAATGTCAAGCGTATTATTGACTTCATAATCGACTAATCGTGAAATAGCTAATACTTTAGTGGATATATCAATATTAACTTCGTCAGATATTGAATTTGCAAACCCTTCAGGGGACAAACGAACTTCATCAAAAAAATTATGAACACTCGCATTCCTAGTCTTAGCGTAAGATGGAGAAGCAAATAATAAAATAATAAATAAAATATAGATAATTTTGTTTCTCAATATTATTTCATACAATGTTAGCCGTATTATGATTTATACCTATTTAATTGACTAATATTTGAACGATTGTTTTATTCTTCATTTCTCAATTTAGCTGAATTTTACACTACTTCTGCAAGGCCAACTGAATACCAAACAATCATCAAGACAATAAAAAATCCGGCGAAACGGACGAATCTCATCACTCTCTCCCTATCCTCATCATAGGTTTGTTCTTGTTTTTCTGTCATATGTTGGAATTCTAAGGCTATTTTATGAAACCTTTTCTTTTGAATATCTAATATGATTAACCATTAGTATGAATTTGAAAATTACATCAAATTTTCTCATTTCATCATTAATTTTCTGAGAAGTTTCTTAAATTGTTAAATTTCAGTTTTGATATATAAGTTAAAATGATTGTTTATGCAGTATATTTGATGACGGTTGATGGTGTTGAATTGGTATCAGAGAAATTCCAATCTCAGATCACTATTCCAGATACTACATTACTTTCAGCACTTTTCATCGCTTTCCAACAAATGGCTGATTCGGTCACTACTTTAGGTATCCCCAAAAAGATCTGTTTTGATGAGATGACATACCATTTGCAATCTTTTGGCAATTTTCAAGTTGTAATTGTTACTGACACTGATAAAGGTCCAAGAGATTTACTTTATACTTTGGGATATCAATTTATGGGGCAGAGTTCACACCTAATCCGTTTTGATGGAAATATTAGCCGATTTGAACCCTTTCGTGATGTGATTAAGAAAGTAATTTCTGAAAGTGCTTCAGCTGATTTATCCCAATCGCTAAATCCTGGTGCTTTCTTAGATGCGATGACAATTATGTCACTTCCGAAAAAAGTTCAAAAAACTGCAAGAGCAGTGATATCTTATGGTTCATCTTCATTTGAGGATCTGTTAGATGAATTAAATTGTCCTGAACCAGATTTAATTGAAAACCTTGAATTTTTAAGAGAAATGGGATATGTCGGAATTAAGAGCGTAAATGGAGTGAATCATTATTTTACAGCAGCCGGTATAAGAAAAGAAGCCTAAATAAATTGTGTAGTGATAAACTTCATTGGAATTGGAACCAAGATTATTATCTCCTCAGTCAAAATTCTGAGTGCTCTTACGATCATCTCTTGAATAAAGATCACTAACACCTGTACTTTATATAAATGATAAAATATTTGTATTACATTTCGAATTTTAAACTCAGAGACACACTGCAAGCCTTATCTATTTATATTGATCGACCGTAATTATATTGTGAAAAAATGGGGAATGATTTTATTATTCATATGTTTAACTTCATCACAATCAATTAGGAATGTGAATGGAGAAACTATCAAAACGCCGACTCAACAAACAGTAGATGGAACATTTTATCATTATATATTTGAGAGTCCACAATTTCGAAATGGGGAAATTACTGTTGCAAAAGGTTCTACCTTTGAGTTTGATATCGAGTTAGTGATAGCCATTCCTTATGATTTACATTCTGATCACAGGCTTGCTAATTTGAGATTATACATCCAATTTACTAATAACAAAGGCATTAATTTGGTTGAGACTTTCTCTGCAGGAGATGTTTATACCTATGAGAGAATAAATGTCCACGCTCCTCGTTTTAATGGATCATTGGAAATTGATAATCGATTTCCAAATGAATTTGAAGTATCAATAGGGGCGAAATTTCTTGAGGGAGTAGCTTCAGATGAAGAACTCCAATTGAATAATGACCAATGGCTTTTCATTGCAAATGCTAGTATCGATTCCAGTAATAATTATGATTTTGTTATTGTGATTGTATTAATTGTAGGATTACTTGGCACGGCAGGATTCATTATCGGCAAACAAATTCAAAAGGTAAAATCATTAAGAAACAGAAATCGAGATGATAAACCAATACCAAAAGATCAATCAATAACTAAAGATCATCGTAAATTAATTTAACAATGTAATGAGTCTTTTACTGTGTTCAATTGTATTTTTAACAGAAAATTAAAACCAATTTAATCGACAGATTTAATAGATTGAATTTACATATATGAGCCTGAAGCAACATGTTTCAATCAATTGATCTAGTTAGAAAGAATTTTAGTGATTCAAGGCTATTTTCAAGTGATATTTTCAGAAAATGGCTAATCGCAAATATTATACTGTTCTGGTACTCTTCTGTTATTCCAATTTACAATACAAGAACAAATTCTGATTTTCCTAATTTACATTTAATATTTTTTAGTTATATATTGTTAACTTTACCAATTTTGTATATTTTAGGTAAAATTGAACGAGAATTCGAAATCACAAATTACTTGGTCAGAATTCAAACAACATTAATCGTTCTATCAGCTATAACTGGATTTGTCATAATATTTTCTACTATTAGCTTTCAATGGTGGCCAATACAGATTATTGCAATACCTGGTTTTACTATTGGAATAATAGTCATGGGAATTATCTACTTAATTCTTGGAATTGCCCAATTTGATTTTTTGGCTTCATTATTCATCTCACTATTCATTGCAATGATTTATCTAATTATTCTATTAGGTGTGACACTTTTATATTTTGAACATTCTACTAAAATTGAAACGGTAGAATCAAATGCATAAAAAGATACAATAAAACCAAAAAACACAAACAGAAATATGAGAACTGGCATGATCGAATTTGTTACCCTAATAAGTGTAACAAATATGCATATTATTTTTTATAAATTCTGTAATTATTCCGAAATTGTTCATAAAATTAACTTGAACTTGCAAAATTTGTAAATATAATCAAGTCTGCGAAAGTCAGACTTTTAAGTATGCAACAGTATATTGTCTCTATTGACTGAACGATTTCTTACAGTCGAGAATGTTACCAAACATTATGGTAATTTTGTCGCATTAGACGATTTTAGTTGTGAGATTCCTACTGGGGTCACAGGATTATTAGGGCCTAATGGTGCTGGTAAAACTACATTCATCAGATCCCTACTTGGAATTCATCCTTTTCAATCAGGTCGAATACAATTTCTGAATTATGAGTTACCCCATGATCTTCTTGAAGTTAAAGATCTCATTGGTTATCAACCAGAGGTTAAAACTTTGATCAACAAGGTAACTGCAATGAAATATGTGGTTCATATGTGCCGACTAGCTGGCCTTCCTCATGAAGCTGCAAAACAAAGAGCTTTCGATACACTACATTATGTTGGACTTGAAGAAGCACGTTATAGACCATTAGAAACCTACTCTCAGGGTATGTTACAGAAAGTTAAACTAGCGACTGCATTAGTTCATGATCCACTTCTTCTAGTATTGGATGAACCAACAGCTGGCTGTGATCCAGATTCTCGCGAACAAATTTTGAATCTGATCTACGATCTTGGACACAATTATGGTAAAAATCTGTTGATTTCAACCCATTTACTACCTGATATTGAACGAGCAGCAGATTATGTTGTACTATTATCACTTGGAAAACTAGTAATGCAAGGAACTCTTACCGATGTTCTTGCAAGAAATGAAACTTCAACTAAATTGGTTATTAGAGTATCTGGCAACCCTCAAAAATTTGCCGATATTCTAGAAAGTCAAGGTTATATGATTGAAAGCGTAGCAGCTGAGATTCAATGCGTACCTAAAGCAGATGATGGGATAAATAATCTTCTTCCGATATTTAAATTAGCAAAAGAAAATAATATGGATATTCGAAAAATCACACCATACAAGCTTGATCTTGAAGAAGTTTTCTTAGATGCTGTCCAAGAAAATGGTGGCAAATACGGAGGTTAAATCAATGGCAAGTAAATCAATTAAAACAAATAGTGAAGGCGAGACTGAATACCTTGAAAAATTTGGTTATCGTGAATATGAAGGCATTCGAACTTCTCGTCTACGGCGGATACTTAGCATTGTAGAATTTGAAGTAAGATCAACTTGGAGTAGATCAACATTTGGAAAAGTTTTGTTAGTTATTCTAATGGTGATGAATTTCTTTACTATTCTGTTTTCCTCAGGATTAGCTGATTCATTTCAAAGTGGCTATCCTGGAGGAAGACAAGCTTATATCGACGATGCGTTACATAGTTTCATTGCTACATACATTAGTTTCAATGATGCAGGGTATATCATTGCCGGTCCAGAGTACCAATCATTCGGTGGACCCAATTTAGGTTTTCTACTAATTGCTCTATTTGCAATAGCTGGATCTGGATTATTTGCGGATGATAAGAATGGCAAAGTGATCGAAATTTACCTCTCAAGAATAACCAAAAAAGAATACATAATTGGAAAAGTTGGTGCAATACTTACGTACATCAACTTATTCTTAATGATTCCACTGATAGTCGTTGTAACATTAATGTTACAATCATGGGGTGAGCCCCAATTCCAATACTGGGAATTGTATCTTAGAATCATATGGTTCAGCTTTCTATATAGCCTAGTGATCGGAATGATTATTCTTTTCCTATCAAGTATATTAGAAAAGCGAAATTATGCAAGTTTAGCATTCTTTCTAATCTACATGGTTGGTTCAATATTTTCACAAAGAGCTATCGAATCCAATACATCGAATGAATTTCTGATTCTACTTTCACCCGATTATTTCCTAGGACTTTTAGCCTACGTTGCCTTGGGTGATTATCAATTGGGTTTCGGGGGTGGATTTGATTTTGAGACAGGTGATTTTCGATCATCCAAACTTTTAGACCTCAATGATGGTACTGGATTAGAATATTGGCACATTTATGGTATTGCATTTGCTGTAATTGCATTGTTTGCATCCCTACTAAGTTGGAAAATCAACCGACTAACCACGGAGGAATTGTAAGATGGCAAATAATTCAAACACTATCGCCCGAATTCAAAATGTTATAAAATCATTTGGAGATGTAGTCGCGGTTTCAGATGCTAGTTTCACAATTGAGAAAGGTTCAATCATGGGTTTCTTAGGTCCGAACGGTGCAGGTAAAACAACCTCCATCAGAATGCTTCTCGGGTTACTCAAACCAGAATCAGGAAGTGTGACTTTGTTTGACCAGAATCCATTTAATAACCACAAAATCAAAAGCAAGCTTGGTTACATTCCAGAGGAATATGCATTTCCAAAGTGGATGAAGGCTGAGGATTACTTCATTAATCTAGCTAAGTTCAATCTTCCTAGAGAATTGGCAATTGAACGTGCTCGGGTGGTATTGGATGAAATGGAATTAACTGAAGTTGCTCAAAAACGAATAGTACAATTCAGTAAAGGTATGAAGCAGCGAATGAAAATTGGTCAAGCACTAATCCATCGTCCTTCTCTAATTATAGGTGATGAACCATTCAATGGATTGGACCCAGTTCTTCGTAAAAAGATGTTTCAAATAATCAAAGAATATCAAGAATCAAGTAGCACGACTTTCTTCATAAGTTCGCATATTCTTTTCGAGGTGGAAAATCTTGCAAATAAAATTATTTTGCTTTACAAGGGCCGTACTATTGCACAAGGATCTGCAAAAAGGATTCGTGAAATGATTGCTGATCAGCCTCATGAGATTATGATCACTTCCAAGAATGTGAAACCGCTTGCTAATATATTGATTAACAGTACAGATGAGAAAACAATCTCTGGATTGAAATTTGCAAGGAATTTCAATGGCGAAGAACAGCTAGTAGTTTCTACATTAAATGCAAGAGAATTTTATTCTCTGTTAACTGATATAATTGTGGAACATGAAATACCCTTAAACGAATTGAGGGCAACTGATGAAGGATTGGAAAATCTCTTCAAAAAATTAACGGTGGGATAATATGTCAATAAAAGATTATACTGAACCAACTTATGACGATTCGCAATTTCCAAAAATATTGCTGAGCGCAAAATTAGGCTTATTTACTTTGCTTAACGGACGAAAGTGGATGATTTATGTATTCATCGCAATTTTTCCCATATTAATTTCATGGGTTTCAAGAGATTATTTATTTGGAAGTCCAGATGCTGATACAACATTTATCGATGTATATGTAGGCTTCTTCTATATTTTCATGTTTACATTTGGAGCAATGTTAATTAGTCTCCCTGTATCTTCTGATGAGATATCAGATAACGTTATTGATCTTTATCTTGTTCGACCAATTAGCAGAGACGCATACTGGACGTCAAGATGGATTATTGTAAACATTGGTGTATTTATTATCAATGCGGGAATTGTTACATTTTACTGGTTGTATTTTAATATCGTTGATGAGGGTCTATCTGGACTCGTTGATGGACTATTACAAATTGTGTTCTATGATAGTGATGCAAATCATATTGGATTTAACATCTATTGGAATATGATTTGGTTAGTCACGCTGGCATCTTTTGTTTATAGCGGATTATTTCTGTTAGTTGGCTCTATTGGAAATCGAGGATTTACAATTGGTATGATGATAGCTTTGTTAGAAACATTCTTTGTGAGTTTGTTATTTCTTAGCGGAAGTGAATATATTCCAAGAACTCATTTGAACAATGTAACTTATGACATATTTAAACGTGATCAAGTAGCAGATCTTCAGACTGATTTTTCAATGCATTATGCCTACGCCTATATAGTATCCTTTAGTCTGATTTTCTATCTACTTGGTTTATGGTATTTCAGACGAAAAGAGTTCAATTAAATTGAGACTATTAATCCATAATTATCAAAATATTTTCAATCCTTTGTAATTTTAAAGTCAATAACTTAAATATGAGAAATTAGACAGTATCTTGTTGGCTTCTAATAATCTCGAAAATGAAGAAATCATCAAAAACTTCGTTAATGCTTTAAATGAATGCAAATTTGAAAAAGCAGCTGATTTTGTACATGATGAATTTGAATTCATGGATGAATGGTTTGAATATGTTGAGTTTTACAGAAATATCGCACCAGAGCCGCTAGAAATGGAAAATGGTAAGATTGGATGGTTAAATCGTCACAAATATAATGCAAAATCACTAAAATGACTGCGACGTATAATATTGAAAATAATGTCACATGGTGATCATTCAAAAAAGTATACTTTTTCTTGTAACTATCCTAGGAAGCTACATTAGGGATAATGACGGGTGCCCCACTCAAAAAGCCTTTAGCCTTAAGAGCTAGTTCATACAATAAGTATTCATCATTAAAATATTTACTCTCAATATTACG
>JAAFKL010000402.1 GCA_021399405.1 Candidatus Heimdallarchaeota archaeon
CCTGAGCTGTGAGACATGAAATGTTTTAATTTAATCTCATTCTCTTTGCCATTCAGTTGCAATGGTAGGTGCTTGGAGATCGGATCATCAATTGACAATTGTCCTCGTTCCGCCAGCATTAGCATGGCCAAACAGGTGAAGGACTTGCTTAATGATCCAACATTGAATATTGATTGATTATTACATTCACTTGGATTATCAACAGCAAGGGTCCCATAGCTTTTTGCATAGGCAGTCTCCTCGGTGGTCAATATCCCAATCGAGAAACCAATACTCTTCTTCTCAGAGAGTAAATCAGATACAAGCCCATCTATTCTCCCAAAATTGTCTCTGTGTAGTTCCACGATGTCTTATATTTTAGACCTGTTTATGAATAAACCTTCTATACCAAAGAATATTACCGTTTACTGTTTGTATTTTTCACCAGTCTTATTTATTTTACACTCAAAACCGCAAATAGTAGGTAAGGGAAACAACCTTCGATGGTATTGCACCACTCCCCAAAGAGATAGAATATGCCACCTTGATCGCAAAAACATTGCCTAGCATCATCATATACAGATTAAAACCGGTTGGATCATAATACCAATCACCCAATCTAATATTTCGGGTATTACTTGGGCTTTGATACACATTATTGTTCAATTATGCAATTATTTCACAATGAAGCGTTTTATGATCGTTTCGAGGGGTTTCTGAATTGTTCAATTTAACAGGCTCTTGTTATAGTTTACAACAGGGCAATTAGGTTTACAATTTATTGTATCCAGATCGGTTATAACATATGGAATATCATTAATAGATAAGATAATAGTTGAATTAATTAATTTGAGTTATCGAGTAAATTAATAAAAAATTGTCTAATTTTATGGTAGCAATATATAAATAAGTTAAGTATATGGCTGATAAATCTCACTTATTGTGTTGTAAAAATATTATATCATATAATAAATGTAATTATTCATATTCATTACTAAAAAATAGAATATAGTCCTAAATTTAATAGAGAATAATGCAAATTATATATGATTATATAGTTTAAGATTGTCGTTAAAGTGATTTATATCTTATAAATTACATGAAATATAATTCTTATACTATGAATTATACTATAAACAAATCATTAATTGACCTTTAAATATAAAACTATAAGCTTAAATGACTATTTATTTAGAATTAAGCTCTAAATAGAATGTCAGATTAATATGTCATTAATCCATCTGAAATATAATAATATGAGATCTAAATACATAAAATATGTAATGTATATAGTACCATTGGAGTACAAAATAACACAAAAAGTATGAATTTTCAGTATAAAAAGTATCAAATAGCTACAAAAATGTTACTATGAATTGGTGGTAAACACTATATTATAGATATTTGTTAAACCTATGTAATCAGCTTATATGTTTAAATGTGTTGATTACAAAGCCTGTAACTAGCTAATAAAAAGATCAATAATATAATAAAAAGTAACATAAAATGGCACATTAAATAGGAACTACATATAAATATAAACAAAACACTTAATGAAAACTCACGCATATTTATCCTCTATAATTGAAAGATGTATCCAATTCTAGGAAAAGTATTACCTTTTAGAATCGATTAATTAAATTGAATTGCACACACTCCATATTCACTCCGAGATTGTGGCCAAACAAATAACAAACTTGGTCTGATTTACTCTGGTTTATTTTAATTAACCGTGTTTCATGTACACAAATTTAATAGAACTTAATCATCTGACAATCTGTATGACCAAGATCAAAGATAAAGACGTAGTAAAATTTCACTATGTCGGCACATTCCCAGATTCTGGCGAAATATTTGATACCTCTATTGAAGCCACTGCAAAGGAACATGGAATCCATAATCCAGAAAGAGACTATAGACCACTAACAGTAACTATTGGTGAGGGACAAATAATACCTGGATTGGAGAAAGCACTTCTTGATATGGCTCTTGAAGAAACAAAAACTATTGATGCTTCGGCAGTGGATGCTTATGGGGAAATTGATGAAACCCGAATTATGCAACTACCCAAGGCACCTTTTGGTGAGAGGGATATTGATCCCGAAGTTGGCATGATGTTACAAACTGAAGGTGGCATCGCTACCATCACAGAAGTAAATGATGAAACAGTCACCCTCGATTTCAATCACGTACTTGCAGGTAAAGCATTGAGATTTGAAGTTACTATTGCTGCGATTAACTAAACTTATCTCTGCAAAATTAGCTGAAGTACTAATAAGCATCAATTTTCAAAAAATAATATTTAACTTTCGCTATAGATTAATATAACCTCAATGGTCTCAACTGCCATCATGAGTTTGAAGAAGCACATTTGGATGATGATTCCAATCTTGGTAATTCTGCTTTCAGGCACTTTGTTAGTAAATGGAAATACTGTTTGGCAGGATACATTTGATGATTCCAACTCACTTGATAATTATGAGATTGTCAATGGTGAACTTCGATCAGATGGTGTTTTAACCTCTCTAGGTTGTGATTCAGTGGATTGCGTAGTTGGTTCAGCTGCATTTTATCGTAACAGTTTGGGATCCACCGGGACCTGGAGCTTCGATTTTAACCTTACTTCAAACTTTAATATTTATTTTATTGGCATTGGTAAAGTCTCTGGACATGCATTATTTCCCAAAGAGGGCTATAATCTCATAATTCGTCCATCTCTAAAATTGGTAGTACTAGATTATGTCACCTCACCCATCACCAACCTTGCTAGCTATGAATCAAACATATCCCTAGTCGGTTGGATGCATATTGATATCACTCGTGATGAATCTGGAAATATAATTGTTTACCTTGATGGAAACGCAATAATAGAGACCACACAGAAAGATTTAACCAATTCTGAACATATTAATATTCAGTTATCTAAGGATTCACAGCTTGATAACCTAATTTATAGCAATTCAGTAGATTTACCAACTGAAAAATCGAACAATGACGATAGTCCAATAATGATGAACATTATTCTTTCTGCCCTTATTCTCGTTGTTTTCAATCGAAAGATCAAAAATTATCGACAACAGCTCTGATAAACATGGTATTGTAAATTGTGAATAACCACACCATAATCGCTGTAGTAGCGAATAATAATAAACACAAGGAATATCCATAACCAGTCATACTACGATAGTAAACAACCGCATGGATGGCAAGAAATATGACTATAAGGATTGTAAGAGTAGTAAATATGATTTGTACCAGTTCCAGCCCCTCTTTTCCCTCAAAAATGTACACGTAGATCATGGTGGGATAAATGAATAAATCCTTGACAATAAGCGTTATACTCCACAATCCAAAGTATCTGGAGTTAATTTTCAAACCCGTGTGTACTTCGACAGACTCAAATACAAGTTTAGTAAAAACCACAGCCCCGAACAGCACCATCATATGTCCCCATGCCAATTGGATAAATAATTTAATCCCCTCCTTTACTGTTCCCCCTTCACCAAATATGGCTTCTACCAGGAGAAAAGTAAGAGCAAAAAATAAACTGGATACCACAATGAGCAGTGTACTCATAGTGCTGAAGCTCTCATTACTCACAATACTGACAGTAGAGTCAGTATCAAATCTAAGACTAGAGGTAACCGTTTTCCTGGTCAATTTTTCTTGATGTGGGAGTAGAAGTATTTTGTCTACTTTCTTTGTTTTCATAGCAGGTCGAGGTGTAATTACAGCTTTTATTTGCTGATCTGCAGTGCAAAATGGACAAAATTTACTATCTAAAGGGATCAAAGCGAAACATCTGGTACAATTAACATTTCCTTCAACTATAGGGGTCCCACAAATATTACATGCTCGCCAGCCTAGATTGATTTCTGCACTACAATTACTACAATTTCCAATTCTACTGCCAGTCACCTTTCAAACTTCCCTCCCAAGCGGTAATTGTATAAAAATCCGTAAAATTTGATAATTGAAGGTCCAGGTAAGGAAAAATGCAAATACAGAAATTGTGAAGGCAAGTATTTGGGTATCTTCACGCTCTTTTGGTCGATTCAACCGATCCACAACAATAGGAATCAACAAGATAATGGTCAAAATCCATAAAATACCGTCTAATACAAAAAATGGGGTTTCATTGCTTTGAGTATCAAATCCCTCTTCTTGGAATAATATTTTTCCATACTCAACGAGAGCAAATAATATATAGAGTAAATCTCTCAATATTGCAAACTGAGCAACTAGAGTCACATTATACATCACAATTGTTGTGTCTCTTTCTTCAGTACCCTTGAAAATGTAAGAATATGCGAAGTACAACAGTGGATAGAAGGTCATGGTCAATATTGCAGTAATGATAATTACAAGTGGGTCAACCTCTCCCATCACAAATTGTCCAGGCTCAGTCGGTTTACTCGCTTCCCAATAGCTATCTAACCGTCTACGGATGATTTCACGGATAGCTGAAGTGATTCCAGCAATTATCAGAGTAACTATTAAAACCCGTTTAACATCTTCCCAGTCTCTCTCATCCCTGAAATTGGCAAAAAATACACCCCATTTTGATAAATAATTAGATTTTACACTCTCAGAAGTCGTAGACATAAAATTCAGTATAAAATTTTCGTTCATCAATAAATAGGTTTGTTGAATTTCCCATTAAGAAACCCTGTTCGTACAAATATCTTAACAATTTCTAAATTTATATGTGATTTAATCTGATAAACAAACTAAATCCAAACATTTGAACTGCCTTATTAGATATTTAATCAAAATTTCTTTACTGAGCGTTTTTATGCAATGATGGTGGTTGACATTTAATGAGCAATTTAAGGAATCTAAAATATTTTGTTCCTTTGGTTTTATTGTTTTTTACACCAATCTCAGCATCGATTCATCTAGCACCCAGTATAGTCGATAAACCAGATGACCTAATTTACGAGGTAGGGATGACAAACAACATACTGGTATGGGTATTTCAAGCTGGGGAATCTAATGATGATCCCAGTAAGTACACTGCTAAACTGGATGGGGTTCCAATTGTAAATCATACACTTGCTGACTGGAGTGATCTCACAGAAATAGTGATTAATGTAGATGGGCTGGCTTTGGGAAGTTATGTTGTATCCATAGAAGTCAACGATACTGGGACGGACGCATTGCAAGCAGCTTCAGCTTTTGATAGCGTAAATGTACACGTAGTTGAGGACACGGCAAATCCCTTTCCATCAACAATGTCCACCATAACAGCAACACCAACAACCGAAACCACTTCGGCAACATCGACTACTACAACTGCAGTTTCCACATCAAATCCTGTCTCAGAGGCTGTCGACAGAATTAATGAGGGTAAAACATCAGTATCAGATAGTAAAACAACAGACTCGACATCGAGTGTAAGCCTACCAAACTCATTTTACTCGATAACTATTTCTCTCCTTTCAGTAGGTATATTAACAAGGCGTATGAGGACCCGATATGCGTAAAATAGGATTACTTTCTATTATTTTTCTTACGATGCTCTTGATGGGTCAGACCTCTCTGGCTGCGGTTCACTTGCCTCCTAAGGCGATAAAAAAGGCAGCGGACCTCAGCTATGAGGTAGATACGACTGGTAACACCTTGATTTGGCAATATGAGGCCGAAGAAGGGGCTGATTTACCAGGAACCTATATTGTTTTCATGGATAATGTTGCACTTGTAGAGCATGATGGAGTTGATTGGGAAGATAAGGTAGATATTGTCGTTGATGTTGATGGTTTGGCAATCGGTAGCTATACTTTCAAAATAGAAATCACGGATCATGATACCAGTGATGAGGCAGCAATAACCACATCAGATGAAGCATTAGTCACCGTAGTTGCAGAATTAGCCACATCATCTTCCACCAGCACTTCCTCCTCACCTATGGGCACAACTAGTACTCCTGAGAGTAGTACGGAATCCGATACTAATCTGCTCTTTGTTCCATTTTTAGCCATGTTACTGGCAATTGGCATTGGTGTACCAATTCTAAAATACAAAGATTTCAAACAATAATTACACACTAAACTCTTGAAACTTGAATATAATTAGTGTAGAGGTTACAAAAGCAAGCATTCTATCGGTGGGATTTGACACTTCCAACGCAATCTTAGTTTCCCTAATTGCCGTTTCCTCATCACTGAGATCCACAATTTTACTGAATCTTGTATTGAATACATGATCTTGAGCAACTTGACATTGAATATTCATATATCTTCCCTCATTGGAGCCCTCCAGATCATAATCTATCTTGATTGGTTGTTCCTGAATCAATTTAAAAAAGACAGATCCAGACCCTCTATTCGGCGAACCCTTGATAACAAAATTATATCTTGCACGTTTCCCCCGATCCATGATTTGATATCCTGAGCGCCCCCTGCGTCTAATTTTACCATTATGAGCAATCCGATTGACAATTGGATCGTGTAAAAATAAGTCCCATCCCCTACCAGCAAATTGCCAGATTATAGCTATTATCACTCCAAATGCTACAAATGGCCTTGCAGGTATGAAATTCTCCCCAAATGCCACTCTCATGTACTCGGTAAATGCGATGAAAATTGCTACGAAAAATACTGAAATTCGAATATCCAAGGGTTCCATACGTATTTCAGCAATGATTTTGTTACTTTTCTCTTCCCGAAGTCGCATTAATTTCTTTGACATTACCGAAAGTTCTCTCAGGAGTGTGTACTTTTCCATAATCGGCTTCTATTCCAATATGATATCTCCTCTTTGCCTTATTATCTTTGTTTAATAAAAATTGACCAAATCCGCTCTTGATCACTTTTTTGTAACAATAATGACAGGAAAATAATAAATTGAGGAACTATTTGCTTTTTACCGATTGAATTCCACACCTGCTGTCATCATTATAAGTTGCTTAAGTCGATCAATTTTTCAAAGCTTATTCAGCCACAACAGTATTGAGATTACTAGGCAGGAAAGCTTGGATTCAGGCTATTCTTTCAATTGTAATAATTGTCTATGCTTCAACTATTCCCAGCATTTCTGCTGACTTAAGAGCTGAAAGCCCAATAAATAGCGCTTCCATTCGGAATTATCTTCAGGATCAGATCGATTTGGGTCCAAGAATTCCAGGAACACAGGCTTCTCTGGACTTCAGTACTTGGCTTCATGACACAGTTAACTCCACAAAATGGCAGATTACCACTCAAAATTATACTATTAGCGATATTGAATTAAGAAATTATTGGATTACCAAGGCGGGAGAGCCAATCACAGATTATCCTGAGTACATTATTGGTGCACATTATGATTCCCGATTACATGCTGACAAGGAATGTGGAAAATCAACAGATTGTGCTCCAGTTCCGGGTGCCAATGATGGTGCTTCCGGAGTGGCAGGAATATTGGAACTGATGAAACACATTCCTGACGAATTGGCATCTCATATTGGATTTGTTTTGTTTGATGCAGAAGATCAAGGTGGTCTTACTCTCAACAATGATCTTTGGGGTTGGATCTGGGGATCAGAATACTTTGTTGACCAGATGAGTACAGAACAAATAGATGCGACAAAAGCTTTTGTATTATTTGATATGATTGCCGATGATGACTTTAGATTACCATTTGAGCCAAATAGTGATTCTAATTTAGTTGCAGAAATTTGGGGTATGGCAGACCAATTGGGGTATGGGTCAATATTTGTCGAAGAGCCGGGAACGGGCCTAATAGATGATCATATACCTTTTCGAAATGTTGGCATCCCTTCAATTGACATAATTGATTTCACTTATCCTGAGCACCATACCACTTTGGATGACATGGATCATGTGAGTGAGGTGAGTGTTGCAATTGTTGTTGATGTGATTCTTGCCTGGTTAATATTGGATGTCGCCACCACTTTATCATTAACAAATGATTATTCTAGCCTACTCAGCACTGATCAACCCCCGAGCCGAACCAGTACAACTAACGGATCAGTAATATCAACTAAGGAATCTGATAGTAATTACCTTCCGTTTGTTCTAATTGGGTCTTCAATCTTTGTCCTAGTTATTATGCGATTTCTTATTAGCTCAAAAAATCGATAAATCATTAGTTTAAACTGAGAATTATAGTTTTATCTAGACGATTTGTGGATTACCTAGTGTTATTTGTTGTTCCCAATTGAAATTCTATTTGCTGCCGTATTGAGTATTTTATTTAGGTTTTAATCAATTATATTTACTTCATTTCTAGAACTTTGAGGCAATCTAAATTGATTGAAATAGTTTCATAATAACTAGAAATGGAATATTATATCGCGAGATATTGTTTATCATTTCACTATATATCGATAACAACTTGATTTTATTAATAGCTATAAAATTGTTTTATTATAACTATCATATATTTTCAAAACAAAATGATTGAACAAATTATACAAAGACGGATTCTTAATATAATGATTGCCAATAAATAATATTTGAATAGATATTAAACACTTTTATCTCAAATATATGTTGTATTTTAATGTATTATTTTTAATTATTCTAATATCCATATTTATGATGCAGAAATGGAAATAAGCTTGAATATTAAAACATAAATTTGCGGATTAACTAGATATACAGGGTCGACTAAACCCTTTAATTCCGAATTCAAATCATATAATTTATGAAATAAAACCAAATTTAGAAAGATTATTACTTAATAAATTGATTATAATATCATTGAGGTAAATGATATACATTTATTTGATGAATTTCACAAATATACAGAAAATTGAACATCCACATTTAAATTAGCTAGAATACATTTGAAATATAAAAATTCGAAAATATACTACAAATCAAATACAAATCATACAGTACCATTATCAGTACTAAAAAACATGAGATTCAATTAATATTATGATATATATATGAAATATAGAACATATTCGTTTCTACTTATAGAATTAAAACCAGTAATTTATGTTTAGGTGATAATCATTATATGATGTGTTACTGTTAATATGTGATTGATTTTTGATGAAAAAACCATCTTCCCAATTATTGATGGTAGGGTGGCTGAAATCCAAAGTAACTAAAACATACTAATTATTCCTTCATTCATCTAGAAATATAATTAATTATATTTGCTTTGCTGAATTATATAAGAGATTATTCTTACTAAATCGCTTTCTTAGTTGATGAACATCAATAATAATCAAAAACGAAGATATAATAAATTCAAAAAGACATCACTAGGAAAAGTTAATAATGAATGTCTTTAAGTTCAATTAGTGACAAAGAAAAAACCAGTCATACTTGTTGTCGATGACGAGGTAGAGGTTCTAAACGCAATCATTCGTGATTTTCGTTCCAAGTACGGTAAAGAATATCGGATTGTAAAAGCAACATCTGGTGAGGAAGCTTTAGAAGTAACTGAAAGTCTCAAACAAAGAGGGATCAACATTGCCCTCATTGCTAGTGATCAAAGAATGCCAGGAATTGATGGTACTGAATTTTTAGAAGAAGCAATTAAATTATACCCTCAATGCAAAAGGATTCTTCTTACTGCATATGCCGATACACAAGCGGCGATTCAAAGTATCAATGATATTGGTCTTGACTATTATCTAGTCAAACCATGGGATCCACCTGAACAACATTTGTTTCCAATTGTTGATGATTTACTTTTTGATTGGGAAGCAACAAGTGATTTGGAATATACAGGAATTCGAGTTGCAGGATATTTGTGGTCCTCTGCTTGCCATATAGTAAAAGATTTTCTTGCTAGAAATTTGATCCCCTACCAATGGTTAGATCTCGAACTTGATGAAGAGCATCAATCATTAGTAAAAACAATTACTGATGACTTAAATCAAACACCAATTGTATTCTTTCCTGATGGTGAGAAATTAATACAACCAACTATAGATGAATTAGCAAAGAAGATTGGTCTACATACTGATGCAAAGGCACCTTTCTATGATTTAATCGTGATAGGTGCAGGTCCAGCAGGACTAGCAGCAGGTGTCTATGGTGCGGCTGAGGGTCTTAATACCATAGTAATTGAAAAAGAAGCTCCGGGAGGTCAAGCTGGTACAAGCTCAAGGATTGAAAACTATCTTGGTTTTCCCAAAGGATTGAGTGGTGCAGATTTAACCAGACGTGCTGTGGCACAGGTTGAACGCTTGGGTGCTGAATTACTGCTAACCAAGGAAGTTATGAAAGTTACTATTAATGATAATTATAAGATTGTTAAATTAAATGACGGTGTAGAATTAAGATCCAGAGCTTTGATGGTAGCAACAGGGGTTGAAGTAAATGAATTCAAGGTACCTGGGATAGAAAAACTAAGTGGTTCAGGTGTTTATTATGGTGCTTCACTCACCGAGGCTGCCTCTTATCGAGAAAAAGAGGTATTCGTGCTTGGTGGTGGAAATAGTGCAGGTCAAGGAGCAATGTTCTTCTCTCTCTATGCTTCGAAGGTACATGTGGTGATCCGAAAACCCAATCTTGAGGAAACAATGTCAAAGTATCTAATCGATAGAATTGATGCTGCAGAAAATGTTGATCTTGTTGCTGATACTGAGATTACTGAATTAATTGGAGAAGATAGGTTGGAGCAACTAATCCTGTGTAACAAGATTAGCGGAGATACGAAAACTGTAGAAGCATCTGCACTTTTCATCTTTATTGGTGCTCGCCCTAGAACTCAAATGATTAAAGATTTCGTTGAGCATGATGAATTAGGTTTTATCAAAACGGATAGTTCCTTGGATAAGTGGAAGCAGAAACGTGCTCCCTTCCATTTCGAAACCACAACTCCTGGGATTTTCGCAGTGGGTGATGTACGTTCTGGATCCAGTAAACGAGTTGCAGCAGCTGTTGGTGAAGGTGCAGTTGCTGTGCAGATGATCCACAGATATATATCAACGGTTTAGGTGATATTTTATGGAAAGATCAGATTTTATTAAGAGTGTGGACCTTTTTTCAGGTCTTAATAAAACAGATATAAATCAGCTTTGTGCTATCTCAGACGATATACACTTCTCTCCTGGTGATATGTTGTTTAATGAGGGAGAATTCTCAAATACAGCATATATTATTCAAGAAGGTCAAATTGAAGTATTCAAGTCCCATGGGGGTCGAAATGTGTTACTGGCTGTTCGAAGTGTAGGCGAAATTGTTGGAGAATCTTCAATTTTTGAGGAAAAGCAACACGAATCTACAGCTATAGCAAGATCAGAGGTCAAGGTTATCTCAATTAACAAAGAACAGATGGATAAATTGACTGAAATGAGTCCTCATGCTTCGAGAGCAATGTTTCATACAGTTCTATCCAGACTTAGATCAAGACAGAGACTTTTACAGCAAAGTGAAAAAATGGCTCAGTTAGGCACTCTATCTGCGGGTTTGGCTCATGAATTAAATAATCCTAGTTCAGCTGTTTCGAGAGGTGCAAGTCAGATGTCAGAAGCCATGGATAAACTATTAGCATCTGCAAGAGAGGTTCAAGATCACACATACACCACAGAACAGCAAAGTTATGTCGAAGAGCTGGTAAGATTGGTTAAAAGTAGCTCTCTCAACCCTCCAGATATGGATTCTGTGACCCGGGCAGATTTGGAAGAAGTTATAGAAGACTATCTTGAAGAGCATAATGTTGAAAATGCTTGGGAACACGCTCCCCAGTTGGCTAATATGAATCCCGCAGCCTCTCAATTTGAGAAATTATCCAATCTCTTTGATAGCAATGAAATTAATCGATTAATCACTTATTTTAGCAATATGGTGATGGTTTACAGCTTATTTACTGAAGTGTATCATGGGGCAGATCGGATCGGATCAATCGTGAGCGCTTTGAAGGAGTATTCCTACCTAGATCAGGCTCCTGTGGGTGAAATTGATCTGCATAAGGGGCTTAACAATACTTTGGTCATTCTGAGAAATAAGTTGAAAGATGGAATCAAGGTAATAAAGGATTATGACACCTCGATTCCTAAGGTGGAAGCCTATGGAAGTGAATTGAACCAAGTCTGGACCAATCTCATTGATAATGCCGCCTATGCAGTTGATGGAGCGGGTGAAATCACTATTAAAACAAGATTGAACAGTGATTGGGTAACCATCGAGATCAGAGATAATGGTGCAGGAATACCAGAAGATGTGAAAAAACGGATATTTGAACCATTCTTCACCACAAAGCCTGTTGGCAAGGGTAGTGGGCTAGGTTTGGATATAAGCTATAACATCATTGTCAACAAGCATATGGGGGACTTAAAGGTATTCTCTCAACCAGGAAACACCTGTTTTAGGGTCATATTACCGGTTAATTTTGCTACATTAAAATCCGGTACATCACCCATAGATTTACTTCTGACGCCTTCTGATGAGAAATTAATAGATATTTTGAAATCAACTAAGCAGATCGCAGTAGTGGGGATTTCCCGAGACGAGAATCAACCCTCTAATTCCATTTCGAAATATTTGATAGAACATGATTACAATATTATACCTGTAAATCCTAATTATGGAGAAGTATTGGGTAAGAGAGCCTATCCTGACCTAACACAAATAGATGATAAAATAGATGTAATACTTGTATTTCGTCAAAGTGAAGCCGTCCTATCCATTGTGAATGATGCAATTGAAATGACTCACAAACCCCGAATTATTTGGATGCAGGAAGGAATTATTAATGACGAGGCAGCTGAATTGGGGCTTTCTCATGGAATTGATGTAGTTATGAATCAATGTATGAGGATTAATCATCAGCGTCTTAAGAAACATATTTGATACAGGTTTAGCTATTTGATTTTTATTCCTTAAGCTATAAATAACCCAGTGCCAAAACTACAGCTAAGTAAGTGAATATCATGGCAAGAGCAGAATGGAATGGCCAAATAATTGCAGAAAGTGAAGATTTTGAGGTTGTTGAGGGTAATATCTACTTTCCTCCTCAAGCAATAAACAATGAATTTTTCAAACAAAGCGATAATCAAACAACTTGTTTTTGGAAAGGAGTTGCCTCATACTACAATATCGAGGTAGATGGGAAAACCAATGTAGATGCAGCCTGGTATTATCCAGATCCAAGTGCAAAGGCCAACAATATCAAGGATTATATTGCATTTTGGAAAGGAGTGTCTGTAACCCGCTAATTATGCTATCAATGAAATAAACTATTTAAAATTCGCATAATATTCAATAATCACACAAACTATACTATCTGAAACATAAATTATTGCAGCTTCCACCTGATATTGCTTATATCTCAATGAATTGTAATTACTGACCCCCTTGATGGATACAATCTATAATCAATCTAGCTACTTACTTTCCCACTAGATTTGTGATAAATAATCAATAATTGATCAATAATTGTCTCAATGTGATTGTAGATCATCTACAAATAATCCCCATATTGATGATAATGAGGGTTTTATCTACACATTTATCCTCGTATCTGCATATTCTAGTACACAATATCCATACAATCACTTTGATTATAACATAAACCAAAATTTCATGTCCTGAATCATCAATTTAGGCGTCTGCATATCTAACTATACGCAATTATTACTAATGCTCATTCTTTATTCAAAATAATTTCAGACTAATCGAGTGGTTTTAATAGAGTTCAGAGTTACAAAAGTTGATTATTAATGCTAGAAGAGATCGACATTGCCAACCCAAAAACAAAAAATGAATACTTAGATTATTACAAACGCATTCGAGCGAGGACCGAGAAACTTGCAGAGCCACTGGAAAAAGAAGATTATGTGATACAAGCGGTAACCGATGCAAGTCCAGCAAAATGGCATCTCGCACATGTTTCCTGGTTTTATGAAACCTTCATTCTCAAGGGTTTTGATGCTGGTTACAAACCACTTAATGAGATGTATAATTTTATCTTCAACTCATACTACAATGATGTTGGAGAATTTTTCCCAAGGCCTATGAGGGGTACTTTGTCTCGTCCAACAGTATCAGAGGTGTATGATTTCAGAAAGTATATTGACGATTCTATGCTAAATGTTCTAGATGGCATCACGGATAATAGTATATTGCAAACATTTACAATTCTTGGAGGAAATCATGAACAACAACATCAAGAATTGATGATGACGGATATCAAACATAATTTTGGATCAAATCCATTGTTTCCAGTATACAAACCCACACCCACACTTGATGAAAAAGATAGTGAACCAGTTTCTAAGATGACTTTCATTCCCTTTGAGGGTGGAATCAGTGAAATTGGTAACAAGTCAGAAGGCTTCGCTTTTGACAATGAGATGCCTGTTAACAAAGTATATCTCAATGATTACAAACTAGCTAACAGATTGGTAACCAATGGTGAATTCATCAAAATGATAGAAGCAGGAGTTTACCAAGATTTCAAATATTGGTTATCTGATGGTTGGGACATAGTCAAGCGAGACGAATGGAAAGCACCATTACATTGGCATAAGATAAATGATGAATGGCATACATTCACACTGGCAGGTCTGAAAAAAATAAATCTAAACGAACCAGTAACCCATGTTTCATACTTTGAAGCTGATGCGTATGCTAAATTTGTGAATAAAAGATTACCCAGAGAAACAGAGTGGGAAAATGCAGCACTTAAATCCAATCTTACTCCAGCAGAAGGTAATTTCTATGAAACAGGATATTTACACCCCAAGGTAGTGGATCTAGAAAAAGCAAATGAAGGAGATAAACTATTACAAATGTATGGTGACGTATGGGAATGGACTGGTTCCGCCTATCTACCATACCCTGGTTTCTCTGTATTAGCCGAAGGAGTATCTGAATACAACGGTAAATTCATGAATGCACAATGGGTATTGAAAGGAGGGTCATGTGTGACTCCGATTGATCACATCAGAACCAGCTATCGTAACTTCTTCCAGAGTGATAAACAATGGCAATTCACAGGTATTAGATTGGCAGAATAATGCTTTGTATTTTCACTTGAAATTATATTCTTAGCTCTCTCAAAAACGCCTTTCCTTAATGAAATTGCTTTAATATTAACCAACGAAATGAGCTGATAATCAACTGCAAATTTGCATTTTAATTAGTGATAATATTGGTAGCAAAATACATTAAATTACAACAAGAAGATGAAAAAACAGCATCAGCAAGATTTGCAAAAGATGTATTTTTAGGATTTATGAGAACACAAAAAATCTTGCAAAGCAAATACATGTATGATACAGTTGGAAGTCAAATTTATGAAGAGATAATGGATCTAGATGATTATTATTTAGTTAAAGCAGAATATGATTCCTTGGAGAATTCAAAAACAAAACTAGCAGAATTATTTTCAACAAAAAAGGTTAATTTAATTGAATTAGGTGCAGGTAACGGATACAAGACAAAAATACTTCTTCAGGCAATGATAGAAAAAAATATCAATTTACGATATACTCCAGTTGATATTTCCGAAGGAGCAATGATAGAACTTATCGATTCTCTTAATACTGGATTTCCTACACTGAAAGCAGAAGGTTTAGTTGCAGATTATTTTGATGCATTAGAATATTTAGAAGAACATCGAGAGCCTGATGTCCATAATATTGTATTATTTCTAGGCTCTAATATTGGTAATTTTGATTTTGACGATGCTGTGGATTTCATTTTCTCGTTATGGAGATCATTGAAAATTGGTGATTTTGTTTTTATGGGCTTTGATTTGAGAAAAGATATCGATATGATGATTGCTGCTTACAACGATAATAAAGGGGTTACAAGCAAATTTAATCTGAATGTTCTAAATAGAATTAATCGAGAACTAGGGGGAGATTTCGATACCACTAAATTCAAACATTACGAACCTTATAATGTTAATACTGGGGCCATGGAGAGCTATTTAATTAGTCTAGAAGATCAAGTTGTGAATATAAAATCAATCGATCGTGCGTTTCATTTCAAGAAATGGGAACCAATTTTTATGGAACATAGTTACAAATATTCGAAGGAAGATATTGTTAATTTAGCTAATATTACTGGTTTTAGAGTTGAGGGTTTCTTTTATGACGATAACAAATATTTTGTCAATTCATTGTGGTGTGTTAAACCCAAAGACAATATTGAGCAGCACAATATTTGATTTTCTTAACTGAATTCTTCATATTTATGGCATTAACTCATTCTCTATTTTGTGACCTTCATCTTTGATTAGCTTCTTCACTTTCTTAAAATTAA
>JAAFKL010000403.1 GCA_021399405.1 Candidatus Heimdallarchaeota archaeon
AAACCCTTTTAAGATCAAAATTCTATATAATATAACTAACATTAGGAGTTAAACATGTCAGTAGAAGAAGAGGATGGATGGATAGAACTACAAGTCGCAGAGGCTAAAAGCCGCGACGTCATAAGAGGTAAAATCCGTCTAAATAATGAAGCAATGAATGCTATAGGAATATCAACAGGTGAGATAGTAGAATTAAAAGGCAAACAAGTTACATCAGCAGTAGCTTGGCCAGCATACCCCGAAGACCTTTCAAGGCCAATTATTCGGATGGATGGTGTCATTAGAAAGAACGCTGGAGTATCTCTCTCTGAAAAAATTAGTATTCGAAAGGCTACAGTTAAACAAGCCACCCGCGTAGTATTTGCACCAGGTGAAATCAACTTCTCAACCGATTTTGGATTTGTACGATTTGTTCGCAGAAAATTAAAAGGCTACCCATTAACTCCAAATGATACAGTAATGATCCCAGTGTTAGGGCGAGCAAATCCATTTGTTGTAATCCAAAGTGAACCAGAAGGAATTGTCTTAATTACGGAAGAAACAAAAATAGAAATTTCAGATAAACCAGCAGAAGAAGTTCTTGGTGGAAGGACTGCTATATCTTACGAAGATATCGGTGGACTAGATGATGTTATGCAAAAGATCAGGGAAATGGTGGAACTACCAATAAAACATCCCATCTTATTCGAAAAACTTGGAATTGACCCTCCTAAAGGAGTCCTTATACATGGCCCTCCTGGAGTCGGTAAAACCTTAATTGCAAGAGCTGTAGCACATGAATCTGAAGCTAATTTCATCGTCATTAATGGACCTGAGATTATGTCCAAATATTATGGTGAATCAGAAAAGAAACTGAGATCTATTTTCAAGAAGGCTGAAGAACAATCACCGAGCATTATTTTCCTCGATGAAATTGATGCCATTGCTCCAAGTCGAGAAACTACTACGGGAGAAGTGGAAAGGAGAGTAGTGGCACAGTTACTTGCATTAATGGATGGTATGTCTTCTAGAGGGCAAGTAATCGTTATTGCCGCAACAAATAGGGTAAGTGGGGTGGATCCCGCATTAAGAAGACCGGGTCGATTTGATAGAGAAATTGAAATCGGTGTACCTAACGTTGAAGGAAGGAAATCAATTCTTCAAATTCACACTCGTGGAATGCCTCTTGCCGACGATGTGAATCTAAATTATTACGCTGAAACTTCACACGGAATGGTTGGTGCAGATTTACAAGCTCTTACAAGAGAAGCTGCCATGCGTACATTACGTAGATTTTTACCTTCAATTGACCTAGAGGCAGATACAATTCCGGCTGAAATACTTGATTCTATGGAAGTCACCAACGCGGATTTTGCTGAGGCTTCCAAAGAAATCTCACCATCAGCATTAAGAGAAGTATTTGTAGAAATTCCCAATGTTTCATACAGTGAAATTGGTGGTTTAGATGAAGTCATACAAGAATTGAAGGAAACGGTAGAATGGCCAATTAAAACTCCAGAAGCTTTCACTAGAATGGGAATAACCCCTCCTTCAGGGATTTTATTATATGGGCCCCCAGGCACTGGAAAAACAATGCTTGCAAAGGCAGTAGCAAATGAATCTGAATCTAATTTTATCTCAATAAAAGGACCCGAACTCCTATCAAAATGGGTTGGGGAATCTGAAAAAGGTATTAGAGAAATTTTCAGGAAAGCTCGTCAAGCCTCACCATCAATAATTTTCTTTGATGAAATAGATTCAATCGCATCAAGAAGAGGTATGTCAGGAGATTCCTCAGTTACTGAAAGAATGATTTCACAATTACTTACAGAAATTGATGGTTTAGAATCTCTAAATAATGTTGTAGTTCTTGCTAGCACTAACAGGCCAGATATAGTCGATCCTGCACTATTAAGACCGGGAAGATTTGATCGGTTAGTATATGTTAAACCTCCAAACTTTGAAGGAAGAAGAGAGATATTGGATATTTATACTGAAAAAATGCCACTCGATGATGATGTAAACTTAGAAGAGCTATCCAGAGAATTAGATGGATTTGTTGGCTCCGACATTGAGGCATTATGTCGTGAAGCAGGCTTAATAGCACTTCGTGAAAACTTGGATGCAGATAGAATTTCAAATCACCATTTCATTGAAGCGAGGGGCAGAGTGCATGCAACAATGACTCCTCAAGCTCAAGAATATTATGAACAAATCGAAATGAAGATTAAAAAAGAAGCTGGTAAAAGAGCTATACTCTCCGACGATTTCAATTAAATTACTCTTAATTAAATCAAACCAAGTAAAATAATCATAATCGGTGCAAATATTATACTAAGAACTGCAATCCATTTAGTTTGAGGATCCACTGAAAATCTAACTAGCAGTTCTTGAATCTCTAAGATCAATCCACTAGCTTCAGAAAACACAACACCATTCCAATCCTGTAATATTTTTGTATGTTCTACCTCAAATGGTTTATGGACATTGCTAATCAATTTTCTAAGAGATACCCGATCTTTATCAACCAAGGCAATGATTTTGGTTAACACACCTTCTTCAATGACAATATACTGGTCACCCTGTTTTACAGAAAGTAATCGGGAACGATCTTTAGTGAATTCCTCACTAACAGTTGTCAAAGCCGCAAAAAAGCCAGATATGAGCACATCATCAGATTGGAATAATTCTAAATGGGATTGAATTGGTCTTCCGTCATTTGAAACTAGTAGGACATCATAAACTTGTGTTGGTTCATAAGTTAAGACAATGACTGCAAAAACGATTATTATTACATAAATTATTGAAGCTACCAAGGGAAGAATTATTTGTTGAGTTGGGGGGTTTGCCAAGATATGTTCAAGAATTGATGGTATAAGGAAAGACAGGGTAATAAATAATGCACTAAAACCTATAGCATTAACAAGTGGAACCTTTATCGATCGTAAATCATTCCATCCCTGTTTAACTGTGGAGTAAACCTTCGGTTTCATAAAATAATAAAACAAAACAATCAAAAGAGAAAATAAGTAAGGGATTAGCATCATAGGAGTATAACTATCATACAATAATGAATTTCCTGCTCTAAATATTGTGACTACAACATTTAAAACAAAATTTAGCAATAATGGAAGAACAACAGATTTAGTCTCAGCAAAGGCACTAAAGGAGATGTAAAGCATTATTAGAAAAACAATCATTTGTGTAACCAGCGGTACTGTCCAGGTATCACGATCGGCAAATTGCTCCAACTTTCCAGGTCCAGGAATCATGAAGAAAACTAATAGATAATACACATAGAAAAGAGCTGCTAATAAATTCGCCATACCTCTGGGAAATTTTGAAGCTAGTGAATTATGAGCATAAGCAAAAAAGAAGAACCCTGCACTTAGTGGCCATATAATGCCCATTTCGATAAAACCAAAATAATATTCTGCCTGCAATTCTTTGGAGGTGAATAATTCACCACTGAAGTTATTTTGATAAGCGTGATGTATGGTGATTGCTTCTGTGAAGCTACCTGTATCATACCAAAATGCGAGAGTCATCAAAGTATATTGAATTGATATTACCAAAAATCCCAAAATTAAACCGCGTTCAACAAGGGTCTTGAATGAGTAGTTAGGAGTCCTAAATGTAAATCCTAAATCTTTTAAGTTCCAACCATCCCTTGTTTTGCGTATCCAAATACCAAAGAGCAGCGATAAAGAGAAAAGTAATAGGTTAAAAACAATTGTAACTCTAACAATTGCTTCCCATTGTCCACCATCTAAAGACCCTACACCTTCTCTACCTATATAATCCCCTGATATTGGTTCGTAAAGTTCAAATTTGGCAATAGCAGCATCAAATAAAGTAATTAAAGAATAAACAACTAAAAAAATGAATGAGATCTCAATAACTTGCACAAGACGATCAAGTGATGTTGATTCAATATTTCCAACACGATCAGTAATTGTATCTTTTTGATTATTCTCAGCAACGGTCATGAATTATCAGAGCAATTGATTTACTTATAGTTTTCTCAAATTGGAGTTGTTCTCAATTACTTTAATTTATCTAGAGAAATTTAATTCTATTTTATGAAATTACAAAAGAAATGGTTCGATAATTGGGATAATATCATCATACAAGTGATATTCTGCAATATGCATTGCACCATTTGCTGAATAACCAAGTGATTCTCCATAAACAATAACACAACAATTGAATGATTCAGGTACATTTAGACTATTCAACTGTGAATTCTCAAAATTAAATCCATCGGGGAATTCCCAATTTTGATCCTTTTTTATTAGGGTAATAGCACCAGTGGCACCATATCTGACTGCAGTATCTCTTTCATAAAGTCCATTAATTGATTCTAGCGAAGATTGAAACAATAAAATAACTGGATTAGATCCCACAGGTACCAGATTTGTATATGCTGAAATAAAATGAGGATTGAATTGAATTCTAAACAATTCATTTAATGAATTATAGAATCGCTGCCCTGTTTTGCTTAAAATTGTACCTGTTTTACCTGATGATTTCCCTTTGGTATAAGCTAATTTATGTTTAACAAGTGAATTTAATATTGCCCTAGTCTTTGCAATTGAGAGATTCAACAATTTTGATAATTCATATCTCCCAATCGAGCGTTGTCCTAAAATAATTAAAGACAGAGTAAGTGATGTTGGTGGAAGCGATTTCTTAAGAGGCATTTATTTAAATTATCCATTTCAATTTTTTTTCTTTACAACTAGTAATATTAACCCAGCAGTTATCAAAAATGGATTAAAAATAACGGTTTCATCAGTTGAGCTTGATGTTTCTGCTACCTTATGAAATTCTTGATCACCATTAATTGAGTATATCCTAAATGAAAGATCAAATCCGAATACTTTTGAAGTAGATTCAAGCAATATCCCTGATGATTGATCATAGATCAATGTAGTAGTCTGTGATACGTCTTTGAATTCAAATACAACACTATCAACTACACCCCCTAAATAATCCAAATGGGGCAATGTAAAATTGAACGATTCCAAATTACTTTGATCCATTGCAAATTTTGTTTCAGTCCAGCTAGTATTTGCTACAAAACCAAAACTTGCAGGAACTTTGTAATATCCCATTCCTAAAGCTTCTTCTCCTTCCCAATCTGGAAAATCGAGAAATGTCGCATTACCTATTGAAAGATTCATTAAGGATTGGGGATCACTGACATCTGAAATTGTTAGATTAAGTTTAGTTCCAGTTTCAACATGATATGGTGTTGATTGACTACTAGAATAATCCCACCACCAATTATTTGCATTATTGGAAAATGTAACCTCATATATTATGTCAACTTCTCCTTCTATCGTATGAGCCTCGTGAGCATCTACTGTAGTTGAAATTAATAAAATAGTTAAGAATATGAAAACGATATTTATAGGTGATTTCACCTATAACGAAGAATTAACTTCCTTTATAGATTTTACGACCTATAATCTCTAGCACAACTCAAACAAAATAAAAATTTACTTTAAATGCGAAGTTAAAGTTTTGTTCCAAATAATTCTGCTAATTTGACAGATCGTTAGGTTTGGATAGATCACGTCTTATCTTATCCAGCCAATATTTGGCTTCTTTTGGATAATTATCAAAGTTTGAGAGGTACCAGTGACTGATCAATAATTTGATTGTATTTTCCCATGGCAATACCTCATCTAGGTATTCTTGAGGATATGGCAGCCCAAGGAAGGTATAATAATAAGCAAGATCAAAATATTTAGAACCTACTGAGGCAAATTCCCAGTCTATTACTGCATATTTTCCCTCATCTTTATCAATCACAATGATGTTTCCTTCATGTAAATCCCCATGAATTATTGATCTAGGATGTTTCTTTATGATGGATTTATTGAACGTTTTCCATACTCTTTCTTTCAATGATAAAAATACAGATTTTGATATATTCATTATTCGTGTTTCATCTTCTGTTAACATCCTAATGTCTCGAAAGTGATTGAATTTCATATTAGAAGGTATTTCTAGGCTAGAAATTTTCTTCCAAATTTCATGGATAATTGCGTTTTTATCTGTTTTGGGAAGTTCTAGTTCATCTAATGTTTCACCTTCAATCCACGATAAGATATGTAAATCATGGCCTGGGTATTCTTCTATAATTTTGGGAAAAATCAAATTAGAACATTCAATAGAATCTAAATGTTTTAGGATTAAATTCTCTCGTTGAAACCTGTTACCATAGTAATTTCGTTCATGAAATCTTCGTATGAGGACTTTTTTACCTTTTAATTTGGCACTATACATTGTAGTTGAAGTGCGTTGATGGAGAGGTTCAATTTCAGTACATCCAGTAATATCCCCAATCATCATTAGTTCTTTCAAATCATCACAACACGTATTAAATAAATACAATCGATTCATTTTATTCTAGTCTTAAAATCGTTCGATAGTGTATAGTGACCATTCAAGATTGATTTGAGAAAGAAGTGATGTTGTTCTAAACTCAAGCATTTTATTGTGGAAAAATGTTAATAATTTAGATATGCCACTATCAGTTGAGGAAAGAGTAAACCTAGTAAAAGAGGTCGGTGAAGAGATAATTGATGTTAATGAGTTATTTGACATGTTTACATCTAAACTAGAAAATGATGAACCGATTTATGCTTACGATGGTTTTGAACCATCTGGTAGAATTCATATTGCACAAGGATTGTTACGTGCAATAAATGTCAACAAACTAACCAAAGCTGGTATAAAATTCATATTCCTTGTTGCAGATTGGCATGCCGCTGCAAATGAGAAGTTTGGAGGAGATCTTGAAACTATCAAGAAAGTAGGAGAATATTTCATTGAGGTTTGGAAAGCGTGTGATATGGATCTCGAAAATGTAGAATTTAGATGGGCTTCTGAGTTGGTGAAAGACCCCAAATATTGGGAAAGGGTCCTTCAAGTTAGCATGAAAACCACACTTAAACGATCAATTCGAACGACACAAATAATGGGAAGAAACGAGAGTTATGACCTTAAAACCTCTCAAATATTATACAGTATGATGCAATGTGTAGATATTTTCTATATGAAAATTGATATCTGTCAATTAGGGATGGATCAAAGAAAGGTGAATATGCTTGCAAGAGAATCAGCAAGACATTTCAAAGCAAAAAAACCTATTGCGGTTCACCACCATATGCTTGCAGGTCTACTTGAACCGCCTAAATCTGATCTCGAGACAGTAGAAAAAGCAATTGAAATGAAAATGTCCAAATCTAACCCTGACACTGCTATTTTTATGTTAGATACTCGAGATGATATAAATAGGAAAATCAAGAAAGCTTGGTGCCCAATAGGTGAAGCAAATGAAAATCCTATTCTAGAATATTGTAAATATATCATCTTTGAGAAATTTGAAAATTTAATTATTGAGCGACCTGAAAAATTTGGAGGGAACTTGTCATATAGTAATTATAAAGAACTAGAAACTGATTTTGTGAACCAAGAATTACATCCTTCAGATCTAAAAAAAGCGGTTGCTAAGTACATTGATGAGTTAGTAACCCCAGTTCGCGAACATTTCAAAACCAATCCTAAAGCTAAGAAATTAGCGGCTTTTGTTAAAAATGCTATGAAACTTGATTCGAAAACAAAGAAATCATAACATAAGGCTAAATTAGTTCAAATTAAGCATTCTACTCGTTATCTATTACTTAACCTCGGACGTAATATTTTTATCTTTCTGAACAGGTAGATTATTAACTTGTATAAGCACAAATTTCTCACCTCACTCTGCTTGTTATTATTGTTAAACACAAATCCAACCCTTGCTGCTGAAGAATTCGACGTTCATTATTCCGCAGATCTACGAATTGGTAGTTCATTTCAGTGGAGAGTTGACAACTTTGCTTTTCATTACTCCATAGACACAGATGAGATTAGTCCAACTAATGTCTTGTACTCAGAAGAAGTATATCAGAGCGGAATACTGTATTTTCCTGTTGATACAGGAGTCCCAGCAGAGGTAAATGGTAGTATCTTTGAATTGACAGTAAACGAGGACATTGATTTAGTATCAAGTTTTGATCAAATAATTTTCAGTTTTGATTATTCCGTGACATTGGATGATGTAGTGTTGCCTAAAATAGTAGCTGGGTTAGATGTATCAAAACCTCTCTTCAATTTCTTTATGCAGCCGAGCTCAGTGGTATTTGAGAACGAGTCACGATTTGATTACTTTGAATTCCTAGGATTTGGTTCAGTTTCTTATGAAGAATCACTTGACAATATCTTCAATCGATTAGGTTTCTATCCTACCAGGATTTCACAACTTTCATCTTTTGTCTCAAATGGTATTTTTGTTGAACATGAAAGGACTGCTGACTGTATCGCTGAAGGTAATCAACCTCAAACATGTGATAATGTGGATAAATTCGTTGAAATTACTACGGTTACAAGAACCTATGATGTTACATCGGGTAAATTACTGAAATATGATTACACAGAAGATAGGAGACATGATCCAACCGATCGATTATATCCTTCTACCGTAATGTACAATTTGACTAATATTGATCCTACTACAGGGAGCGGGCCAGAAATACCTGTTTTAACTATTGATGAAGATTCTCTTGATATCCCACAAGCAGCATTGTACGCCTCTGTGATTATTGTAGTTGTATTTATAGCGGTAATTGGATATTTGAAATATGGTAAGAAAAGTATCTAAAATTTTATTTTTTAGTTATTCTCAATAAATTGAATTAATAGTTCTGCAAGTTCAGAACCTTTGTCTTCTTGTAAAAAGTGACCAGCATTTTCTGTGGTATGATGATTTATATCTGCCGCACCTGGAACACCCCTCTGGAATAATTTATGTCCGCCCCTGGTAATTGGGTCTTTATCACTGAATGCAGTCATAAATGGTTTATTCCATGTCTTAAATGTTGTATCCCATACTTTTTGATTTTTCCTTAATTGGGATGTAACTAACATTGGCATTACTCTGGGTCCAGCTTTATATGAATCATCTGGAAAAGGTGCATTGTATGCTTTTACCTCTTCCTCAGATAATTCAGTTACTGTTGCTCCTTGAATTATATCTCCAACACGAAAATCATCGATTGATTGTGAGTATGCTACCCATGATTCAAATCCTGGATTTTCTGATAAATATTTCCCATCCACTTTTCCTAAACTTTTGATTTTTCGTTTGAATAATGTATGACCAAACCAACCTTTCCATCCTTTAGCCTTTGTAAAACCAGTATTTGCAGCCATGATACGAGAGAAGAGTAATGGTAAATTATGGACAACCCGTAATCCTATCAATCCACCCCAATCTTGAATAAATAAACTGATATTTGTTAAATCTAATAATTTTACAAATTCAGTTACTACAGATACATGCAAATCATACGAATGGTCGTTCTGATTAGTAAGCTTATCCGATCTCCCGAAACCAATTAAATCGGGTGCAATAACTCTATACCCCTTTTCAACCAAAGTTGGTATCATTTTACGATATAAATAACTCCAAGATGGCTCTCCATGAAGAAGTAATATTACATTTCCACTAGGTGGCCCAGCATCAACATAATGAACTCTCAGTTCATTTATTGTTACGTAATTTGGTTTGTAAGAAAAATCAGATAAGTTATCGAATCTCTCATCTGGAGTTCTTAAAATAGAATATCCCACAGTAATCATTTTTTTTTAATTTAGCTTGTTATAAATTATCGGAACGGGAATTATAATATTCCAGAAATAACCTCGACTTATTTCAGAAGGGAAATTTAGAAGAAATAGTTACAACGAAATTTGATCCAACATAACTTTCACAAATGCTTTTACCTTGTGGTGATACTACAATTGATGTAGATTTTTGATGGTTAAAATTCTGCAAATCACTTACAATAACTCCATGTAAATCGGTTCTCAACCCGATCCTCATTCGTTTAAGATGAGCTTCTTTCATGGTCCAAAGCATTGTTAGAAAATTATGATCAGCATTATGAAGGTCATATTTTTCGACTTCACCTAATGAAAATGACTCATCAATGAAGGCAGGATGTCTTTTTGAAATTAACTCTAAATCAATTGTATTATCTTTCACAGTGGAAAGAGCCATCCCGTTAGAGTGGGATATAGAAACATGCGTCTTAATATTATTAACAAAAGCAAATGGACTGCGATTTTCATCTTTTAAGATTTCAATAGTATTGAAAGGAATTCCAAGCACATATGATAAAGAGAATTTTGCAGCAATACGTCCAGCAAGCCATTCATTTCTTTTCTTAGGAATTTTAAAATTATCAAATCTCTCTTTTTCCTTTGGTAAAAGAAGAGAATTTATGAAATTCTGAGTAACATTAGCTAGCGCATCAACTTCGATTGAAACAATTTTCAATTGATGTAACCCGCTGAGATATTTTACCTCAGCTAATTCACTTTTTTTTGGATCTTGACATCTAGTGTCTCCAGATCCCCAGTATGAATCATTTCATACTCTTCCATCTTAATCAAAACATTTCCATCTTCATCAACGATATCAACATCATAGTAAGAATACATATCATTAGTTCTCAAGTATTGTACGATTATATATTTGGGAGAATTACCTAAATGAAACACTGTCAATTGTTTTATCCCTGAAGGTAATCCCATTTGCTTTTGGGTAAGCATTAAGTGCAATCCAGCCGTTTGAAATCCGGCCTCTATTGCGAGTGGATCTATTTCCAATTCACTATCATCTGTAAACATAGTTTTCTTTGGTCGATTGAATGTTGATATTGCCGAAACCTCAGTAACCTCATTTAACTTTTTGATGACTTGATAGCTAGGGCCATGGAAGAATAATTTATAGATTTGTTTGGATGACATTACTGAAGCTATTTTTACCAATTCTAAGTTTGATTTATTTGTAGAAGGAAAACCTGGAGTTCTATTAGAATTAATTGTTATCATTTCAAAATGTTCTCTGAGATCACCTAATTGCTTTCCATCAGGACCTATGAATTTTGATTTTAAGTAATATTTAGATGTTTCATCTTCTCTTGAAATAATTAATTCCAGATCCTTGTCATGAGGTAGTTTGACTGGAGATTTAAATTTCACATCATGCAAATGAAATACTGTATTGTCTTCTATTGCTCTTGACATTTCTGCAATAGTTTCTAATCCCATGACACCTGGTAAAACAGCTTTACCTTCAATTCGATGATCATCCAAATAACTATCTCTTTCCAATGAAATAGTTCTATAAGCTTGAAGTTTCTTTTTATCTAGATTATCAATCATAACTGTGGGATGTTCTTTTCCCTTGTACCAATTTGTTTGATTTGTTAACGCGCCTAGTTCGCCTGAAATCACAACTTCAACTTCTTTACCATGTTCTATTTCTTGGATGGCTCTGTTGATCCCTTTATCTAGGGGTATCGCAGTTAATCCGAGAGCTGATAGTATAGTCATTGCAGAACCACGTGTTGCCATACCCACATCAGCCCATGCAGACCAATCAATAGCAGTAGCATTAACTCCTTTATCAGATAATTCTCTACATCTTTTGGCTAAATATTCATTTGCAGCTGAATAATCTGCTTGTGTAGCATTACCAAATCGTCCAGCAATTGATGTAAATAGAAGGACACGTTTCAGATTTCCAGGTTCCAAAAATTTGTATATGTTTTCAAATCCGTCAACTTTGACAGAGTATACCAATTCGAACTCTTTTTGAGATTTGGAAATAGTTGGACGTGAAATCTCTAAACCCGCGCCATGAATAAAATGAGTAATTCCATTTATGTTTATTTGGTCATTCAATTTTTTCATTATGAGGTTAACTGCCTTTGTGGAGGCGATATCCACACTTTCATAGTAGACAGTTGCACCCAAATCTTGTAACTCTTTTTTATGTCTCCATACTTGAGCTGATTTGTAAATTACAGACCATTCTTTCTCGAGAACTACTGGTGTAACCTTCTTGCCTGCACTTTTCAAATCTTCTTTGAGTAGTTCTTTTCTTTCTCTCAGCTCGCTTTCAGAAAGATTTGCTATAATTTCCGCATCACTGCGAATATTAGTTCTACCAAGTAAAATAATTGTAGTACCTTTTGTTATGATATTTTTAATAATCTCATAGGTAATTCCTTGAGCTCCACCTGTTGCTAGTAATATGTCAAACTTACTCAATTTCCAACTCGATTCTGGTAAATCTTCACTTTGTAATGCAACTTCCAGTCGATTGTTGTTGCGATAAATAACTTCAACACCATCAGTCAAGAGTTCTTTATTCAATTGAGTTTCTTTTTCATATAACACAATCTTTGCTTGGATTTGAGGAAACTCCTTTGAAATAGATTTGAATAAACCACCGATTGCCCCTTGAATTGGATTTAATTGATGGATCGGAGTAATTTCAGTCTTTTTGGATTTTACAGCAATAAATAAACCAGTTAGATTATCCAAATTAGATTTAATGACACTGTATAACTTCGAAATTGATCCAATTGACGTCTTGGTTGGATTAATTAGTAACAAACTCGAATTTGATTCTAACTTCTCGTTGGATTTCAGAACCGGAATTACATTCAATCCCAAGTTTTCTGCAAGACTATCTAATGCCTTGTTCTTACGAGAAACCATAATCCCATTCAGTTTACCATTGCTTGAACCTAATTTCTTTTTGTTATATCGGATTGTGTATCGATAGGTAGGAATTCCTGATTTTGGTATATCTATATCCATAGAAGTGGATTCAGCAATGTCCCCTATATCTCCAGCGTTTTGAAAAATTAAATCAGATATTTTATGAATTGTGTTGTATTCTCCAAGCTCCATGCTTTCAATTCTAGAAACTGAGAATTCTTCACGAGCCATTCCAAACAGCTCTGCCTGCTTCACTGTATCTATTCCAAGGTCTGCTTCCATATCTAACTCTGGATCAAGCATATCAATAGGGTAACCTGTTTTTTCCGCAATGATTTCTGTAATTCTTTGCAAAACTTGAGTTTCTGTAACTCCAGTTACTGTTTTTTGTGCTTGTGGTTTTACTTTCGCTTTGTCAACTTGCTTTGTTTTAGGAGATTGACTTTCCTTAAATAAATCAGAGATAAAATTAATCTCTGATATATTAGATAAATCAACACCAAGATTTAATTCATTGTTAATTTTATTAATAAGGTCTGCTAAAGCTTCTTCATCCTGTCCTAGATCATCACGAAATGAAACCATCTCATTAAGTAAAGATTCGGGATAGCCCGTATATTCAGCAATAATAGATTGAACTTTGTTTAAAAGATTGTCATCAACTGAAATTTGAGTTGGCATAGCTTGTTTTACAGGCTTGGAAACTGGTTTTTGAATAGTCTTTTTGGTTACATCCGAGCTTGATTGAGGAGACGCCACACCACCAGATTGCGACATTACAAAATCAGCTACAGCCGAAATTGTTGGATAATCGCTGATTTGAATATCTCCGAGTCTTTCAATTTGATATTGTTCTCTAACCATACCAAACAGCTCTGCTTGTTTCACAGTATCGATTCCAAGGTCTGCTTCCATGTCCAACTCAGGATCAAGCATATCAACAGGGTATCCTGTTTTTTCAGCTATAACATCAAGAATTTCACTGAGGACCTTATCTCGATCTAAATCACTTTCAACTGTAGTAATAGAATCTTGCGACGGAGTAACTTTAGTTACAACTGAGTCAGTTCCTGATTCTTCTGTGAAATAGTCTGCGATGGCATTTATTGTTGGAAAGTCTGCAATTTGAACACCTTCCTCTCTTTCTAAATTATATTCTTCACGAAGCAAACCAAATATCTCAGCCTGCTTCACTGTATCTATTCCAAGGTCTGCTTCCATATCTAACTCAGGATCAAGTAGATCAACTGGATATCCAGTCTTTTCAGCAATTATTTCAATTATTTTATTTTTTACATTATCAGATGGTATTGACTTTCGTTCTGGCAATGGTTTTGAAACTGATTTAGGCTTAGTTTGTACTGGTGATGATACAATTCTTGGTTTTGGTTTGACGATTTTTTGAGGAGTTGGCTGCTTAACAATTTTAGATTGAAATTTAATACCTTCAATCCCTTTATCCTTTAATCTCAGTGTCTTACCGAGTTTGATAAGATCAGTTCTTTTACCACCTAAAGTTTCTAACCAACCATCGTATTGTAAACCAAATCTATTTCCACTACTACGTTTTTTAAACAACGCTAAAGCAATTTGTGAACCAAATCCTGCAGCTAATCTTAAAGTGTAATTGACAGTAACATTTTCTCCCTGAGATAATCGAAGGGGTCCAAGCTCCTCATCTCCCTCTTTGAAATTTGCGATTGGAGGTATTTTTCCAACCTCCATGGATTTTATTGCAACTACATCTTCAATCCCCGCACCCATAGCGTGTCCAGTGAAACCTTTTGTGTTAGCAATTATTATGTTTGACACACCATCTCCAAATGTATCTCTAAGTGCTCGAATTTCAGCTCCAGCAGAGCCACCTCGTGCAGGGGTATATGTTTCATGGCTCATAAACATCATGGATTTAGCCATTTCATCTGCGGGTATTCCATGTGCTTGTTCCATTTGCTTGATAAAGTTTTGAACTGATTCACTAACATGATTAATATCTAAACGTGTACCATGAAAACTACTATTAGCATAATATGCACCAAGAAGTTCCACTAATGGGGTAACACCTCTTCTCTGAGCTTCGGATTCAGTTTCTACGACTAAAGCCGCAGCACCCATACCGATTATTAATCCTTCTCTTCTCCTGTCAAATGGTAAAGCTGCTTCCTCAACATTCTTCTTGGTGGTTGCCGCTCCAGAGGCTAAGAATCCTGTTCCGACCCATGGTAATATTGTGTCGCTGGAAATATTATCTCCTGAAATGACAATAACTCTCTTACATCTACCCGATCTCAACCAATCATTCGCCACTCCAAGTGCTTGGGTAGTTGATGCACATGCGGCATTAACATGAGTATTGGGTCCTCTTGCTCTAATTAATTGAGCAAACTGTGAATGACCCATTGTTAAAATATTAAGGAGAAATTTACGATTGAAATGATAATCAAGATCATTTTTCTCCAACTCGGTTAATTCTTTCTCAATCTTATTTAGTAGGTAATTCTTCTCCTTATCATTAGATATTTTTCTTGTAATTTCTGAATATAACTCTGATAGTAGCCGTTTTGAATTATCAATGTATTTCTGATCATTGAAATTTTGTATTTCTTCAGATAATTTGTCTACACCTGGAAATGAAGAAGCAAATATTACACCAGTTTCATCTTGTAATTCTTCGGGAAGGACCCAAGGACCAGGCAAATAAGAACCAGTTGTTGTTTTCTTATAACTTCTAACTAGTGGTATTCCAGCATCTCGTAGAGCTAATAATCCTGCAGCAATTGCTAATTCCGTAGTTGTATCATAGGTATCTGCAATCCCATCTGCAATTTGGAATTCTTCGACAAGATCAAATTTACCCATTTGTCCTGCTAAATTTAGCACTTCGTCATAACTGGTCGGGGAATGAAATACCGGTTCTGATCCACTCTTTTTGATTAATCTCACTATTTTTTTCTCAAACTGTGCTTCTAATTTTGATTGTGGAATCCTATCGATAAGATTTTCTCCATTTAGAATTCTATCGAAATTATTTTCATCAAACACTTCTTTATACAAACCAGGTAATCCGACCCCAATTCCAGTAATAACAATATTTTCCAAATTTAAATTAAGTTTGTATACTTTAGTTGAATCTGATTTTAGATACTGAACTGTTTGCTCCATGAATTCTTTGAAAGCATGCGGATGTAAATCATATGTGACTTGTTGTGCCTTACTTGTGGCCGACGTGAAAATTTGGGATGTAATCATAGCATCAGATCTAGAAACAAACTCAGATTGACAATCCCCTAGTTTACCGTTTTGTGGCCATCGATATTCAGGAACAAATATATTTGAATTTGCTCCAAATGATTTTAATGGTAATCCCACTGCACCAGCAGCCGCAATTGCTTCATTAAATGTCTGTATTCCTCCTTTCTTGGGATGATTACAAGATACAGTTAATGCATTCCTATCTCCAATTATATCGGCAACAAAACCAGATAATGCTTTCTTAGGTCCTACTTCAAAAAATATTGTTGCACCTTCATTGTGCATTGATTTAACTTGAGAAGTCCATTCAACAGCGGAGCCTACTTGTTTCTTTAATAATTCTCTAATTTTCTCAGGATTCTTTGGGAAGAAACTACCACTAACATTGGACGTAATTGGTATTTTTGGTTTTTTGAACTTGATTGTCCCTAAATATTCAGACAGAGGTTCTGCTGCAGGGGCAACAATTTTTGTGTGAAATGCTGCAGACACGGATAATTGTATAGCTGACATACCTCGAGCTTCAAATTCTTTAATTGCTTCATTGATCCCTTCCGTAGATCCTGAGATAACAGTTTGTGATATGCTGTTTTTATTCGCTGCAATTACATATCCATTTAATTTTTTAAGAATATCCTCAACTTCTTTAATCGTCCCAGAAATCGAAGCCATTGTTCCCTTATCCTCAACATCTACTTCAGACATTGCTTTTCCCCTGATAGCTACAGCGATAAGTGCGTCTTTGAATGTAAGAACCTCAGCAGCTACTAAAGCAGCATATTCTCCAAGTGAATGACCTGCTACCATATCGGGCTTTATTCCGAATTTCTGTAATAATCTAAATAGTGCAATATCTACAGTTAGCATGGCAGGTTGGGTAATTTCAGTTTGTCGTAATCTTGTATCAACTTCTTTGCGATCACGCCCGAAGGTGAATAAATAAGAGGATAATGGCTCATCTAAGTAATCTTCTAATATTTCATCTGCTTCTTCGATTGTTTGCCGAACAATCTTATATTTTAGCGATAGATCATATAACATATCTGCATATTGAGACCCCTGTCCTGGGAAGACAAAAGCTACCTTACCATCAGGTAATCCAACAGAAGTGAAAATACCTCGTGCGCGAGCTACACCTTGTCTACCTTGATCTTGTAATGCTCCACTTGCTAATTTACTATATTTATTCAATTCAGCAAGCTCAGGTAGTGCAATACCAAGTCTAAAATCATGTTTGGGATTAAAATTTAGAGATTTTACCGCAGTTAACAATGGTTCACTGTTGGGATTAACGCTTATAGTTTCAATCGGGATCTTATTTGGTAAATTATCTAATTTTGTTAATAACTCATTTAACGATCTTGCTGACAAGAGAATAGCTTCTTTCTCCAAATTACGATTTCGCTGAGAATATTCATCCCAGGTTAAATGTCTATTTGTGTCATTATCACTGGTAGTTTTACTAATTTCAGGAAATTTAATGACTTCAGGTTTAGTGTAAATTCTACTAGAATCATATTCTTCCAAAATTACATGAAAATTGGTTCCTCCAAAACCAAAGCTCGAAACTCCAGCCCTCCTAATCTTATCCTTTTCCATTTTCCATTCAGTAGCTTCTGTATTTACCACAAATGGACTCGAATCCCAATCAATATTTGGGTTTGGAGTCTCAAAATTGATGGATGGGGGCATAATTTTATGATGTAATCCTAAAATTGTTTTAACGATTGCTGCAGCACCTGCAGCACTTTTTAGGTGACCAACTTGACTTTTGATAGAACCAATTTTTATTGAATGATTTGTAACTCCTGCCTCTTTGAAGACTTTAGCCAAAGTGTTAACCTCAACTCTGTCTCCTACTGGTGTAGATGTTCCATGTGCTTCAATTAATTGAATATCATTTGGTGTAATTCCTGTGTTTTCATATGCTCGTTGCACAGCTAATTCTTGTCCAATAGGATTGGGTGCAGTTATTCCCTTACCTTTACCATCTGAAGATGCACCTACTCCGATAATTAGGCCATATATATTATCATTAGCTTCAATGGCATCGGATAGCCGTTTAAGTATGAACATACCACTGCCTTCACCCATAACAAATCCATTGGCACGAGCGTCAAATGGGAATGACCCCTTCTCTGATAATGCACCTATTTTACTAAATTTGACATAAGTTGTAGCATCCATAGTACGATCTGAACCACCAACAACAGCAGCATCGTAATCATGTGCTAACAAACCTTTGTAAGCAACTTCAATTGCAGCTAAAGATGATGCACAAGCTGCATCAGAAGTTATATTCATTCCACGAAGATTAAACACTGAAGCGATTCTCCCAGCAATAATATTTGGCAGCTCACCAGGCATAGAATCTTCGGTTATATTTTTTAAATCTACCTTGTATTCTTTTTCAACATTGGATAAGAATTCTTTTTGATCCTTTTTATTGAGTGATTTAAATTGATCTGTCTTTTTTATTGCATCTTCAAGGTGGGGAAATAATATTCGGCGATTGTATTCAGTTTTTAATTCGCCACCGCCAGAATTACCAATAATGACAGCACAGCTATCTCTCGGAAATGAATCTGAGTTGTACTTTGCATCTTCAAGAGCTTCTTTTGCGGCATAAAGAGCATATTGTTGAACTTTATCCATTTGGGTAGCGACAGTTGGTGGAATTCGATACTCGAATGATTTAAATTCAAAATTTTTTACAAAGGCTCCAATTTTTGTATATGTTTTATCTGGTGCTTCTCGATCCTCATCATAATAGAGTTTAGGATCCCATCTTTCTAATGGGACCTCATCGATTGAACTGTGTCCAGTAATAATATTTTGCCAGAATTCATCAATAGAGTTTGAATCCGGAAAAATCCCACCTAGACCAACCACGGCTATAGGTTCTTTTCCATATATTTTTGCTTGTTCGAGTTTTGGAGCTTTACTCATTTATTCCACCTTTAAGTCAAAGAATTTCTTTAATTCCTAATCAAAATGCGGTTATTTTAATATTATTTTAAGGCTTTTTAGTAAAAGAGTTGACTTGAATTAATTTCGAGAATTTAGGATTAATTACGTTTGACATAATTCCTAATATTAACGTTTTATCCTTTAAACAAGCCAATTTGGGCATAACCGCTAATGATAAAAGTAATAACAAATTTATACCATACCACCATTTTAAGTAGTTTGAAAATAGATTCTACTATAGTTTCTTTAAAATTATAAGACGCCAGTTGATTGTAATGTTGAATGTACAACGAGAGATTGAGAAGAATCTAATACATGGCAACTATATTTTTGCTCTTCAAAATGCACGGGCAGTAAATAACAAATTTCAATCAAACATTTACCAAAGTTATATCAACATGTTAATTGGAAATTATCAGGAATCTTACAAATTAGCTCATGACAATTTTAGTATAATAACAAAAGATCCATCTTTAGGAGGTACAGCAGAGGGATTAATATCAAAAATACTTTATGGATTTTCTCTCACCGCATTAGGAAATACAAGTGAAGGAGAGAAAAAGCTCAAAGAAGTTGAAAATGAATTCCAGTTTGAAATTCATCAAACTGTGGAAAAGGCAAATCTAAGATTTAAAGTGGATACAATTGAAGAAGCAAATTTCATTCTTGCTAGTATGTTATTCATACATGGCTATATTCATTGGAATAAGGGTGAACTAGCTGATGCTAGAATTTGTTATATGAAATCAAGCGAAATTTATGACGAATTAGGTGATGAATTCAGAAAATATCTCTCTTTAATAGGTGTGGCCGAGGTAGAAAGACAAATAGGAAATCTGGATGTGTCTGAAGAATTATTAATTGAGATTCAAGCTTATTCTGTAAAGACTCAGAATAAATTCATTCAAGCATTAGTCAAAATAAACTTTGGTTTGTTGTATTTTAATCTGGGAGATTTCTCAAAATCTGAACCTTTTGTTTTACAAGCTTTGGACATGTCAAACTCAATAGATTATCCGATTGGAAAATCTATGGCACATAATACCTTAGGCAATATCTATTTACAAAGAGGAGAATTAGTAAAATCCACTAATTATCATCGTATAGCCCTAGAACTTAGGAAAAATTTGGGAGACGTAAGGTGGATTCTATCGTCATATATTAATCTTGGTCGTGCACTTATGATCCAAGGAGAGTTTCAATCTGCGATCAAACTCATTACTAAAGGTTTTGAGCAAATTACAGGGAAGAATAATCATTTGTGGGAAGTCAAACCAATTCATTATCTAATCAAACTTCATACATTCACAAAAAATTATGAAAAAGTAAAATACTATCTTCAAGAATTTAAAAAATTACTGAATACAGTTGATAATCCTATTTCCAATCAAGTGTATCTTTTATCCAAAGCAATTTCACTCAAATCAAGTCCAAGAATAATCGATAAAGCGGAAGCACAAAAACTACTTTATCAGATTATTGAAAATCCTCAATTTTCAATAAATTACGAGATTGAAGCGATTATACACCTAACTGAAATTTTGATTTCCGAATTAAGATTTAATCAAGAAGCACTCGTACTGCAAGAAATAAATGAAATGGTACAAAGGCTAATTGGAATCTGCAAACGTACCAAATCCACTTCCCTAGTACTTGATATTGGAATTTTACGCTCAAAGCTATCCTTGGTTGAAGGAAATGTTGATGTGGCTCAAAAATTATTACATTCAACATTAGGAAAAGCAGAAAGTTACCAGTTAGATCGCTATATAACAATAATTGAAAATGATATCGCCAAATTAGGAAATGAATTAACCAGATGGAAAGAATTGGTAAAGTCAAATTCGACAATGCTAGAACGGATTGAAAAAGCAGGTTTAGATGACTATATACGGGAAGTTCAGAGAATTCAAGCTAGTTAGCTATAGCAGTAATATGCTAATTATGACCAATGTGTGATGCTTGTGACAAAACCTATCTAAAACCACACACTAAACTGAATTCGTGGATCACTATGATGTCATTATTATTGGTGCTGGAGCCATGGGGAGTGCAACAGCTTACTATCTTAGTAAAACCAAAAAAAGAGTTTTGTTATTAGAACAATTTCATTTTCTTCATAAAAATGGATCATCACATGGTGAATCTAGAATTATTAGAAGAGCTTATCCAGAGAAACATTTTGCAGATTTAATGTTTCATACCTATGATCTTTGGCAAGAGATAGAAAAAGAGACAGGTGAATCTATCATATATACCACTGGAGGTTTAGATTTTGGAGATCAGGATAATGAACAAGTAAAATCAGTGGAGGATGCATGCAAATCAGTTGGTCTCAATTATGAAAAAATGGATTCAATACAACTACGCGAAAGATATCCGATTCTAAATATTCCTGATAATTACACTGGGATTTATCAACCTGATGCGGGTATAATTAATGCAACCAAGGCTGTAAGCATGTTTCAAGAATTAGCAAAACAAAATGGAGTCACGTTGATTGATAATTTTAAAGTGAAACATATTAATGTGACAGACTCAAATATTGAAATTGTATTTAATAGTGATAATTATACATGTGATAAACTAATCATTACTGCTGGAGCGTGGATTAATTCAATCCTAGGATTGTTTGATAAGAAAATACAATTAAATATTGATATCTGGAAGCTTACCATAGCTTATTGGAAAGTAAAGAATCGAACTGCTTACAAACCGCCGAGTTTTCCAGTATTTATCAATTGGGCTGAAGATCACTTTTACGGATTTCCGATATTTGAAAGGGAGGATTTTATCAAAGTTGGTCCTCATTTTAAATTTGAAACTATTGATAATATTGAAACTAAAAATATTGAACCTAATGCCGAAGTGGCTGAATTATTGACAAATTACATTCAAACTCGATTCAGGGAAATAGATGCTGATCCTATCGATTTACAATCTTGTCTTTATACCATGACTGAGGATGAAAATTTTATCGTTGATTTTCATCCAAATTATTCCAAAATAATTATTGGGGCAGGATTTTCAGGACACGGATTTAAGTTCACACCATTGATCGGTAAAATGTTATCACAAATGGCTATTAACGAAACTACCAGTTATGATAGGTCTAAATTTGACATAATATCAAAAATTAATCAATCATAACTTAAGATGATAAATTGGCTTTAAAGAAATCAACAATTCTTGTATAGCACACGACTTTGTTATTGAATTTTATTACATCATGCCCTTCATCATCAAAGGCAAGTAATTCAACTTCCTTACCTTTGGATTTCATATATTCAAAAATTTCTTTTGATTCCTCCAATGTTACTCTTGGATCATTTGCACCTTGAATGATAAGTAGTGGGGCAGTAATATTATCAAAATAAGTTTTAGGTGATCTTTCTTTCATGAAAGCTTGACCCTCCTCTGTTTTCGGATCAGCTAAAGTTAAATCGAAGAAAGTTTGCCAACTTGGTGGTAATCTATTGTAAAATCCAATAAGATCATAGGGACCAAATAAATCTGCACCTCCTCTCCATAGTTCAGGATGACGTGAGATTAATGACAAGGTCATAAATCCTCCATATGATCTTCCAGAAAGAAATCTATTGTTTGAATCTATCCTCTCATCTTTTTCTAATACTTTTAAACCTTCTAGATGGTCTTTAAGATCATCTCCTCCCCAATCTTTTTCCACTTTTGCCATGTACTCAGTTCCATACCCTGTGCTTCCTCGTACATTTGGTACTGAAACTGCAAATCCATTCAATGTGAGATATTGAATCAAAGGCATCGAAAACCAGGTGAAATCTGGTACTTCCTGTCCTTGTGGGCCACCATGTATCCAAAGAACTAATGGGTAAGGACCACTCAAATTTAAATTGGGGGATGGTAAGTATAATCGTGAAGGTATGGTTAATCCATCAAAACTTGTATAGGTTGAATCTTCACCTTCGGATAAGTATTTTTCCTCGATTCCCAATATTCGTTCTTCAGATAATTGTTTATACGAAATATCAAGATCCCAACCCTTTATATCCGTATTAATTAACACAAGTTGTGATGGCATAGTTGCTTTTGTATAGGATGTTATAAATTCTGTAACTTTTCCAATTTCTTTTGCTTTTGCTTTATCATACGCAATGGACAGTTTAACTCCGTTGTGTAGAGGACCATTTCGATTTCCAATAATATGATTAGTAACTTGAAGATATCTGGTTTCATTTTCTACCACATAATCCGCAAGATAATAATAAGTCTCTCCATTGACATTATACTGTAAAGAGAACTGGTTACCCTCCAATTTATGAAATCCTTCTAATTGTGATTTAATTTTTAAGTTCAAATCTCTGATCTCTAATGAATTAACTTTGTCATCACCGGTCAAAAATTTCCAATTGATAGCCCCCATGTCATCATCAAAAATTGATCCAAAAACTACAACAGTATCATTTTCAACAAATTCTAAAGTATCTATCCCAGTTTTTGCATATGTTTCCCCTGGTTTCCGTTGAGTAATTGGGGTCCCAATTAAGACCTTGTCCTCTCCTGTTTTTTGATCTAAATAGTAGATGCAAACATCTGAAGGTCCGTATCCTTCTGCATGAAGGACTTTTGTGTGATCGCTTGAAATTCCAGTAAGAAATCGACCGTAAGGTGTTTTACCTAACGATTTAAGCACTTTATCGGCTAGGTTAACTGTGTATAATTCATACCCTGGTTCTTTTCTAGTGTCAACGCCGAGGTAAATTTGATTATTACTTGGATCTCCATAAAAATATATTACCTGCATCCCTCGAAATTGATCTCCAAATATTAATTCAGGGATTCCTCCATCCATTGGTATGAAACATGGTTGATATAACTCATCACCATTTTTATCTATCATAACCAGTATTTTGTTCAAGTTTGGGAACAGGTCAAAATTCTGTCCATTAATTAAATGAGGGTTCTGTAAAGCTAGCCCTTCAGGTAATAACGGTAAAGGAATACTTCCATCTATTTTCATTTTGTATAAACTGTACATCCCTGACATATTGGAAATAAAATAAATCAGATCATCAGATAATTGAGGTTCTAACAGCTGTCTCGCCGAAAGAAGGGATTCGATTGGAAAAGAAAATTTTGAATCTGTACCACTCACAGAGAAAAGTAAATTGGGGAACTTATAATTTCATTGATATGTAGTAATTTTACTTCGAAAGTTTACATTATACATTTAGCCACTTATTATAAGTTAAAATTATGTTAGTTTCTTAATTAATTGTGGATGATTTAGTTGATGACCTATTTGAGCTACACTTAAAGGTTTTAAGTCAGATATTAATAGGTACACCTTTTTCAGAAATTCGCAAAAATTACTCTGAAGATTTTAATAAATTGGATTATGAAGACTTTATCACAAACAAAGCTCATAGATTGTCATTTGATAAGGATGGAAATCTTATTGGTGCATATCCAGTATCACCAATTCCAACCGATTTTAAGATCACAATTTCTGGTGTTTATCAAGGATATGCAATGTGTGCTCTTGACGCTTTAGGTATTGCATATACATTTATGGGTAAGACAGTGATTGAAACAAAAAATCAGTCAACAGGAAATCCAGTATCAATTACTGTTGATCCTTTAAGTGATAAGGTGATAAATGATGAATTAGTTATCACTTATCCAAATCAGGGGTATACTTCGTTAAAGCAATTGGTTGCTGAGAATACACAGCTATCCATAACTACATGCCCAAATATATTATTTTATTCAAAAAATAAGATACCAATTAACTCAAATTTATCTGTTCTTGATTTTGAAGATGCACTCGATGAAGCAATAGCGATATTCAGCCAAAAAGCAATGAAAGAACATTTCCAAAAATCAATGGAATAAAACATTTGAAATAGAAACTAGCAGTTATATTCTTGATAGATCATTGATTTTGTTACCGTAACAATTATGTTACTTAATTTTATTAACAAAATATGGATCGTCTCCTTATAGCAAATCGAGGAGAAATCGCTGTTCGTATCATTCGAGCAGCAAAAATGCTTGAGATGGATACTATATCCGTATATTCAGAACAAGATAAACATTCTATGCATACAAGAATTTCTGATAAAGCCATTTCACTAGGTTATGGTCCTGCAATAGAAAATTATCTTAATGAAAACAAGATAATTAGAGTTGCTCTTGATGCTGAAGTTGATGCAATCCATCCAGGATATGGATTCTTATCTGAATCCGGTCATTTTGCGGAAATGGTAATTAATGCAGGTATGACATGGATAGGACCCCCACCCGAAGCAATTTACAAATTGGGGAATAAAATTCAATCTAGAACAGAGGCAATAAAGGCAGGAATTCCAACAACTCCTGGATCAGAAGGATCAGTTGAACCAGTTAAAGAATCTTTAAGCATCGCACGTGATATTGGATATCCAATTATGGTAAAAGCCACGCATGGAGGTGGAGGACTGGGTATGGAAGTTGTCAAATCTCAAGATGAACTTCTCGCTGCGATTGAACGAACCAAAAAACAAGCACTATCTTATTTTGGTAATGGAGATATATTTCTAGAAAAATTTGTTGAGAAACCCAAACATATTGAAATTCAATTCATGGCAGATAGCAGGGGAAATGTAGTTCATCTTGGAGAAAGAGAATGCTCAATTCAAAGAAGACATCAAAAACTGATAGAAGAAGCCCCATCACCTGCAATAAGTGATGAAGAAAGAGAAACTATTGGTAAATCTGTTAAAAAATTAGCGAAATTAGTAGGATATGAAAATGCGGGCACAGTAGAATTTCTGTATAAGGATGGTGAATTCTATTTTAACGAGGTAAATGCTAGATTACAAGTTGAACATCCAGTAACAGAAATGGTCACAGGTAAGGATCTGGTAATAGAGCAACTAAGAATAGGAATGGGAAAAAAACTATCATGGCGTCAAAAAGATATTGAAATAAATGGACACGCCATCGAATTACGCATTAACGCTGAGGATCCAATTATGAACTTTCATCCATCACCTGGTAGAGTAAAGACACTCATAATCCCAGGAGGTTTTGGTGTAAGATTTGATACTCATATCTATGAAAATTATACCGTACCAAATGATTACGATTCTCTTCTTGGTAAATTAGTAATTTGGGGAGAAAACCGGCAACAAGCGATATCTAGGGCATACTATGCAAACTCAGAATTAGCAATCAATGGATTTCCAACCAATTCATCATTTCATAGGGTTGTTTTAGCAAATCCAGAATTCCATAAAGGCAACACATCAACACATTTCATTGACGATAACAAAATCATTCCATACATACAAGAAGCGTTCAACAGAAGATTAGCAGCTCTATTTGCTTCAGGAATAAAAACCTCCAAAGTATTCCTACCAGATAGATCGGCAAATTCACAATGGAAAAATTCAGGTAGGTTAGAAACTTCAGGGAGGTTAAATTGATGGTAAGTGACGAGAGTGAACCAAAATTATCAGTTACACCTTTGAAACAAGCGTCTAAATTTCAAAAAACTCAAGATGAAAAACCACCGGTAGAAATTGATGATCAAAAATTCAAACCGTTTGATGTTACGTTTAACGGGAGAGAGATTTTGCTGTTTTATAATAATGCCACAGGTGAAATTATTATTGATGGCAAGCTCTATACGACCAAAGTAGAAGAATTGGGAAGAATTGTAAAAACGCAAGTTGAAAAGGATCATACATATACAATCGAATATCATGAAGGACAAATATTCCTTGAAGGTAGATTAATAGATTTTGATTTTCATGAATCTATTCCTAAGCTGAAAAGACAAAAATCAATATCAAGTAGTAAGGAATTGATAGTAGCTCCACTGCCAGGACAGGTGATTGGTATTTCAGTCAAAGCCGGAGATAAAGTCAGTCATGGTGATAAAATAGTCACATTAGAAGCAATGAAAATGCAAAATGATATTCTTTGTCAAGCAAGTGGATTAATAATTGATGTTTTTGTTAAAGAGGGAGATCAAGTTAGTACTAGTCAGAAATTAGTTTTAATCAAAACCGATGAGTAATTCGAAAGTAAAAATTATTAGTTTAAGCCTAAAGATTTCAAGAATGCCTCATTATTAGTTTTCCTTCCGAGAAAATTCTCTACAATAGTTGTCTCATCAAGATCATTGCCTACTTCAAGAATTTCTCTTCTATAAGCCATACCTGCTTTGGGAGAGTTAATTCCATCATCTTGGAATTTTGTGTACATGTCTTGAGCAATCACTTTGCTCCACATATAACCATAATAACCCGCATCATATCCACCCATTATATGACCGAAACTAGCTGCAGGATTAGTTCCTGGAAATGGATTTATTAAACAGACCTCTGGGTATAAATCGTTCCACAACTTACCAGAATCTAGGGTTGGATTAGTATGAGCAATCATATCATATTTCCCGAAAAATAATTGTCTTAGATCGGTCAAACCACTAAAGGCATATCGAGATGCTACGAGTTTATTGACTAAATCTTCTGGCATAGGTTCCCCTGTTTCATAATGAGAAGTAATCTTTGACAAGACAGATGGTTCCCAAATCCAATTTTCTAGCATTTGAGAAGGAGCTTCAACAAAATCCCTTGCAACTGATGTACCTGAGAATTCAATAAATCTTGATTTCGTAATTGTCTGATGCATAATATGACCGAATTCATGATACAAAGTAGTAACTTGAGAATGTAACAACAATGATGGTGTATCCTCGGTTGGTTTGTTGAAATTACATTCCATAGCGGCTACAGGATTGGAATAAGTATTATTATCCAATCTTCTACCACGAATTAATGGAAACGCTGCAGCATGACTGAATTTACCTTCTCTTGGAAATAAATCTAATAGAAAAACTCCAATAAATTGATCTGAATCTTTATCAAGAATTGCATAGACTTGAACATCTTCATGCCATTTAGGAGCGTCCTTTATTTCAATGAAAACAAGGCTAAGAATATCTTGATAAAATTGTAACATTCCATCTACAGTCTCTTTCATGGGGAAATATTGTTTGATTACTTGATCATCGACATTATATTTATCTTCCATCACAATGCGTTTGTAATATCTCCACTCTTCAAATTTAATATTTTCAGAATTTCCTTTTGTTTTCAATTTCGCAGCTTTGAGCAATTCTAAATCAGTTTTACCTTTAGGAATTACTTTTGCAATTAAATCATCAATAAACTCCATAACATTTGACGATTTCTTAGCCATTTTTACTTCAAGCATAAATTCAGCATGATTATCATAACCCATCAAATTTGCCAATTCATATTTCAAAGCAATCGTTTTTTCAAGCCTATCGATATTTCCTTCAGCCAAACCTCGATTTCCATAAACCTTAACCATTTTAGCACGAGTTTCATCATTATTTGCATAATCGTATATTGGTAAAATTTCTGGATAAGACATCCCCACCAAATATGTTCCCTCATCATTCTGTTTGAAAGATTTTATTACTTCTTCAGGAACACCATCAAGTTCTTCTCGAGAATATTCAACTACATCAGTGATCTCATTTAAAACTTGAGAGTATTCAATTGAGAGAGTTGAGAGTGTCTCTTTAATTCCTTTTACTTTAGCTTTGGTTTCCTCATCTAAATCAAGACCATTTCTTCTAAAATTCCTTAGATTCCTATCAACGAGTCTTTGTTCTAGGGCATCTAAATTTGTGTAAGAGTTGTTCTTTGCATCTTTGACAGCTTGGTATAAGTCTTCTCTCATACTAACTCCGATATAATATTTAGATACTACTTGTTGAGATTCTGATGATGCTTTTCGAACGTCTCCATCAGTAGATGAATAAGAAGGAAAGAATATACTTGCATTTATTTTTGACATCGTTAGGAATAGATCATCCATTGCATTGACTATATTGTTAAAATTTCTCTGATCTTGAGGGATCGAAACAATACTATCGAAACCTTCGTTTCCAAGTTTAATAAGATCTTGAGCCCTTGCTCGGATTTGATCAGGAGTTAAAGTCCAATCTAGATGAGATAACGCATCAAGAGACTTTGTTTTAATTTGTTCATAGTCCATTGAGTTGCTTCATAATTGAAATTATTTAAAATTAAATGATAAGACAAACTTCTCTTTAAACCAATTGATGAATTAATTTTACTTGCATCTATTGTTAAGAATATTACAAATTTTAATATATATGGTGACTACTTTTGAAACTTAATTTCATTGGTTTCCCTCAATCAGCGTCGCAAGTAGTCATACTGATTCATATTCTGTAATTGAATAGATTTGAGATAGATTAAAATTTAATTGTTATCTTAGTTTCTTAACTTTGATTTTGAGAGCGCTCTCAAAAAAAGAGATTGATTTCTCTTTATATAGTGTCGATGATTATATTATTTTGGTAATGGTTGATAGCTGTTGTCTTTGAACCTTATTGATTGTTGAAATGGGATTGGAGGAAGTATCGCAATCATATTGGGGAACGAGGGACATGGACACACTAAATAATCGGAAAGAACTCTAATGGGGGATTGTAAGGGTTCTTTCTCTTTACCATTCTTGAAATATTTTTTGTTTTATTTGACATTTTTTCGTATACGGGTAGCTAAACGCAATTTAGTATTTGAATATGCAGTATAAATTTTAATAGGAATAATGAAATCTTTTAATTTCTGCTCCAGCTGATTTAATTGCTTTTTCTCCATCTTGATCATCAATGAAACTGAAGGTTTGCCCTGGAGAATCAAACATAGGTTTATCTGGTACTTTAAAGTTAAGATCATCTTGTTGTTCATAAATTTGAAGAAATTCTAAAGGATTATCTAAGGACGGACTAATAGAAACTAATTTGTCTGAAATTTGACTGTAGAGTGATGTACCCCAGTCAGAGGCATAAAAACCAATTATATCATTAAAATCAACTTCAATTTTTTTATCCTCGGTCTTAAATTTCATTTTATTTTTCAAAACATAATCAATTAATTTACCAATTCCCATCGCTAAGGTTAGAGCAGGACCATCAACAGCATTAGTTAAGGCAACAATGATCATTTTATGTTTTTGATTTAATCCAGACCTAGTGATAAAACCAGGATAACCCCCTCCATGTCCTACAAATTCTAAGCCACCAAATTTCGCAACACCAAATCCAAATCCCCTGTTTTCCCCATTTTGAGTAAATTGTGTTCTCTGCATTTCTCTCTTGATGTAATCAGGAAATAAGATATCATTTCCAAAGATATGTGCTTTGTAAAATTTAATTAAATCGTCTGCAGTACTACTAAGTCCCGTCGCAGAATGCATGATACCAGCATTAACATGTTGAAAAATTTCTCGTTTATGATTCGGTAACTTGCGTTTATGTCCTGTAGCATGACGATTTTCATTGGAATCATATACATCAACAACGGTATCTTTCATATCAAGTGGATCAAGGATTTCGTTCTTAATATATTCTTCAAAATTTTGACCAGATACAGCTTCAATAACTTGTCCTAGTAATGTATATCCAAAGTTTGAATATTTTAATTTCTCAGCAGTTTTAAAGAAACTGATACCTTCTGTTACCTGTTTTGTAATCTCATCCTTACCTGGAAATTCAAACTTTATCCAATGACCTGTTTCTCCATCTCTAGTTATCCCACTTGAGTGAGTCAGTAAATGGAAGATTCTAATCTGATCAAGATTCTTATCATCCTTAGAATTAAACCAGGGAAGATGTTTTGAAATTTTGTCATCAATTGAGAGTTTGCCTTGATCGTATAACTTCATTATCGCAGTAGCAGTAAATAATTTGGAGTGAGAAGCGATTCTAAACATATGGTTTGCATTTAATCTTTCATTATTTGTTTCATGTGCATATCCATATTCTTTTCTTAATATTGGTTCATCTTCAAAATATACACCAATAGATACCCCAGGGATTTGTTTGATATATACTTGATAATCGATCCAATTATCAATTAAGTGTAAAGCTTGTTTTACCAACTCTTTATCCGACATGTATTAAGCAAATTACATATTACAAAAAATGTTGCGATTTATCGTATATAATTTTATTCTGATTTAATAAATCGAAATTATAAATTAAGTGAGTTAATAATTGAATTTAAATGGAGGGAACCATGATCTGCAGCAACTTTAACGTATTCCGACAACTTGAGTTTTCCAACATCTGGATGAGTTAATGGTCGATCCCAATCCTCTGCACTTAGATTTTCCAAAAGAAAAGACATACGCATATGTAATCCTCTTATTATTTGAATAGTAGAAAGAATATCCATTTCTTTTGTATCTTTCATTTCTGACCATAATTTTTCATTGTATGGCATAATCGTGGGATCATCTTCTGAAATTGTAAATTTAATTCTAATAAATGAATTTACGTGGGAATCAACTAAATGGTTAATTGATTGCCTAATTGTCCATGCGCCCTTCCTGATTGGAAGATCCAAACTCAGCTCATCAATTTTTGCGATCAGAGATTCTAATTCAGATGGGAAATCACGGATTTGGTTTACAAGATCTTCATACATCTATCTCTATTCAAAATGGGTGATTTATTTACTTTAACATTAGTTTCTATCTCTACTTAGTAGTAAATAATTGAATCCATTAAATTGAAGAATATCTAGAAATCGCAGATTTAACGGGTTTTACAAGCATGCCGTTCAATTTAGCCCGGTATTGGGCTGAGTACGCCCGATCCGAGTGAAATTCAAAATCCTCTCTAGTTTTATAAGCTTCCATGTATAGAAAGGTATTTGGCTCATCAAGTGACTCAAATACTTCAAATAAAATGCAACCTCTCTCATTTTTCGAATTTTCCTTATGTAATTTGGTGGCTTCAAAATACTCAGTTCGTTTATCTGGGTTGATTTTAATTGTTAATGCAATTGAATGCATAATTTTAATCAGATAAAATATTATTAAAAATTCCTTCTAGTTGAATTGGATTATATTGGTAAATCTGATTCTCTTTAGGTAATCTCTTGATAACCAAATGTTCAATAAATAATTACAAATTACATTCATATGTATCAATATTTTGTAGTTAAATTTATACATCAATTAATAAAGATAGAATCTAAAGTACAATTGTCAATTAGGTGTTCGGATGGGTAAATCAAAGAAAGAAGCAAAGTTATCAGGTTCTAAACTCAAGCATGATCATGAATTGAAAGAGACTACAGAAGAAAAGATTGATCATTACAAAGTTAGAAAGCAAATGGCAATGCAAGGCGGTGGAGCCAAAAGAATACAAGTTCAACATGATAAAGGGAAGTTTACTGCTAGAGAGAGGTTAGCCAGATTATTAGATCCAGGAACATTCGTAGAAACCGGGATGTTCATTTCTCATAAATCTGTTGGCCTTATGCGAAACAAACCTCCAATTGATGGTGATGGTGTTGTTACTGGATATGGACGGATTAGTGATCGTTTAGTTTATGTTTTTTCTCAAGATTTTACCATTATGGGTGGTTCTTTGGGTCATGCGCATGCAAATAAAATTACAGATATTTACGATCAAGCCTTAAAGAATGGAGCACCTGTAATTGGATTTAATGATTCTGGAGGGGCGAGAATTCAAGAGGGAGTTGATTCACTTGCAGGTTATGGAGAGATCTTTTTCAAAAATGTGAATGCGTCTGGAGTAATACCACAAATATCAGTAATTATGGGACCAAGTGCAGGTGGAGCTGTTTATTCACCGGCATTAACAGATTTTATCATAATGGTTGAAGATACAGCACATATGTTCGTGACAGGCCCTGAGATTGTTAAGACAGTTATGGGTGAAACAGCTACTTTTGATGAGCTAGGTGGTTCATCAACTCATGCTTTCAAGTCTGGTGTTGCACACTTTACACGTGTTGACGAATTTGAAGCCATTAAACTTGTTCGAGAGCTGATAGGATATTTCCCTTCTAACAACCTAGAAGATCCACCTGCATTGATAGCAAGTGATGACAAGGCGAGAATATCCCTTAATCTGAATACAATAATCCCTGATGATTCCAAAGAAGCATATGATATGTATGAGATAATTAATGAGGTCATTGACCATGGTGAATTTTGTGAAACCTCTGAACACTGGGCAAAAAATATCATTGTAGGCTTTGGACGAATGAATGGAATTACTGTTGGTATTGTGGCAAACCAACCCAAAGTACTTGCTGGTTCATTGGACATTGATGCAAGTATCAAAGGTGCCAAGTTTATTAGATTCTGTGATGCTTTCAATATTCCGATAATCACTTTTGTAGATGTCCCTGGTTTCCTTCCTGGGCTTGCACAAGAACACGGTGGTATTATTCGAAACGGAGCTAAGCTACTGTATGCTTATTGTGAAGCTACAGTGCCAAAAATAGCAATAGTTGTCAGAAAAGCTTTTGGTGGTGCTTATATTGTTATGTCCTCAAAACACCTAGGTACAGATGTTAATTTTGCATGGCCAACCGCAGAAATTGCAGTTATGGGAGCAGAAGGTGCAGTCAAGATATTGTATCGTAGAGAATTGCAAAAGACTGATGAACCCGAAAACCTTAGTAAAGAATTGCAAAATGATTACAAAAAAGAATTTTATTCACCATTCACAGCAGCAAAACTGGGTCACATTGATGAGATAATTATGCCATCTGATACTAGACCGAGAATTATTGAAGCCCTCTGGCCCTTATTAACCAAACGTGAAACAAGAATGAAAAGGAAACATGGCAATATGCCACTCTAATACTATTTTAACTATCAATAATATAGGAAACAAAATAAAAATAAATTGATTTTAAGATCAGATCAAGGTATACAAGGCGTATCGAAGTATATTTAAAACTAAAATGTCAATTTTTCCTTAGGTTCAAAATATTGAGTGATCATCATATTTCTTATTTACCTACAGATGGATTAAGTTATGATCCAACCGAAGAAATATATTGGGACAAAGACGCATTTAAAAAAGAGTTACTTAGAGCATATGAACTCTGTCATGAGTGCAGAATGTGTTTCAAATATTGTAATTCATTCCCAATTTTATTCACTAAAGTCGATGAAAACGATGGTGATGTACGCAAGGTAACAGATGAAGATACGGTTGAGATAATGAATGCTTGTTTTCAATGCAAACTTTGTGAGGTTCAATGTCCTTACACGCCAAAAGAAGATCATGAGTTTAAACTTGATTTCCCAAAACTTGTTCACAGGTATAATGCAATTAGAGCTAGGGATAATGGGAATACTTTCAGAGATAAATTTTTTTCAAACCCTGATAGGATTGCCAAAATTTCACGTGCGTCATTGGGAATAGCTAATTTTGCAAATTCAGTTCATATTTTCAGAGTAATCAATGAAAAAATACTAGGTATACACAGAGATAAAATACTCCCTAAATTTCCATTGCAAACGTTTGATAAGTGGGCCGCAAATCAAGGTTTAATCTCTGATGAGAAATCAGAATTGACTCTTTTTCAAACATGCTATGTCCAGAATAATGAACCTGATATTGGCAAAGATACTATAAAGGTATTAGAGAAAAATCAGATTAAAACAACTTGCTCGAAAGGGCTGAATTGTTGTGGAATGCCTTCTTGGGAAATAGGAGACATTGAAACAGTTAGAAAAAATGCAAAACACAATTTGGATATATTAATACCCAAGATAGAAGCTGGTGCAAAGGTGGGAGTTATTAACCCAACATGTTCAATGATGATGCGAAATGAGTACCCAGAACTCCTCGAAGGTGAGGATCGTGAGAGAGCCAAAATATTATCTGATGCAATTACTGATGTTTCAGAATACGTATGGTCCATACGTAATGAAGATCGCTTCAATATCGACTTTAAATCTACTCCAGATGGCGATGTCGCATATCATGTCCCTTGTCATCTACGAGCTCAAAGAATTGGTTTTCCTTCCCGAGGATTAATGAAAAAAGTTACAGGTGTGAAGGTATTACTAAATATGGAATGCAGTGGTCATGATGGCACTTATGCAATGAAGAAAGAATCATTTGATGATTCTTTGCGAATTGGAAAGAAATCATTTGATGGTATGCAAAAAGATACTGTTAAGGCAATGGTATCAGATTGTCCACTTGCTTGTACGCAATTTGAACAGGGTTTAGGTACCAAAGCACTTCATCCTATGAGTTTTCTTGCAAAAGCCTACCGAGAAGATGGGTTTGAAAACAAAATTACTAAGGAGAAATAGAAATGACAGTACATAGAAATGAAATAATTGATTATGAAACTTACAATGAAACAAGGTCTGTATCGAGACCAAAAATTATACAGATTAAGAAAAGTAGGAGAATCCATCTAGGGGAGTATCTCACTTTTCTGTTTGAGAACACTACAACAATAAGATATCAAATCCAAGAAATTGTTCTGGCTGAGAAAATTGTGAAAGAAGGGGATATTCAACACGAAATCGACACTTACAATGAATTATTCGGCGAAAAGGGAAGCTTGCCTTGTGTCCTTATGGTTGAAATTGATGATATTGAGGAAAGACAAGTAAAGCTACGAGAGTGGTATGATCTTCCAATGCATATTTATGTCAAAACTGAGCAAGGTAATTCATATTACGCCACGTATGATAAAAGACAAATGAACGATGAAAAGCTCTCAAGTGTTCAATATCTAAATTTTGATACAAAAGGAGAAAATCCAACATTAATTGGGTGCGATCTTGAATTATTGAAAGGAGAAGTAAAGTTAACAGAAGAGCAGTTTAATTCTCTTAAAACAGATGTAGAGTATTTGAACTCTTAAATTTAAATCAAATAATATAAATTCTTGAACTTTAAGACCATCTCTTTGATAGATAAATTGTAGATTCTAATTATTTTATTTTTTACTATTTTATAATCGATTATTAGTCAACTAATTCAAGCATTGATTCGAATTTTCCTGCATGTGATTTCTCAGCCTTTGCTAGTGTTTCAAACCAATCAGCGATCTCATCAAAACCTTCCTCACGTGCGGTTTTAGCCATACCGGGATACATATCGGTATATTCATGAGTTTCACCTGCTACAGCTGATTTGAGATTAGCTTCAGTGTCACCAATTGGCATATCAGTTGCTGGATCTCCTACTGGTTTTAAATAATCAAGATGACCATGTGCATGACCTGTTTCACCCTCTGCTGTTTGTCTGAAATTTCCAGCTATTTCTGGATAACCTTCAACATCTGCTTGTTTAGCGAAATATAGATATCTTCGATTTGCTTGACTCTCACCTGCAAAAGCAGCTTTGAGATTTTCATGGGTTTTAGAACCTTTTAGCTCTGCCATAAGAAATAATAAGGTACAATTATAAAAAATCTTTCGATATAGCGGCTTGACTGACTGTTTTTTGCAATATTACTATAGTAATTTCAATTCATTAAACTAAATTTTCTCGAATATACCAGGAAAACGCACATCTAGCATTTTCTCATACATGGTTTGTTCCTCATCTTTGAAGGATAAAGATGTCCTTTCAAATTTGGGTAACATTTGCATGGCTTGATGAGACCGCCCTATCAACCATTCATGGATTTCGCTGGTACCTTCATAAACAGGTAATACTCGTACATCCCTTGCTATTTTGTTAACTTCATATTCTGCGACAAATCCATTTCCACCGAAAATTTGCTGAGCATCATATAACAATGAATTAGTGATTTCAGCTACGTAAAGCTTTGCTGCACTAGCAAAATAGTGAGCGATCCCGGTAAGTACAGGAGATGCAAACATTTTTGCAGCAGTTTCTTCCGCTGCAGGACCAGGGGCATTAATATCAGCAGGAATCCAACCATGATAATATCGATCCAATGTATATGAAGACAGATAACCATAGGCTCGAAGACGAGGTAGTTGTCTTTCCATATGAGATATTTTTCTGCTTACTCCTGGAAAAGTTCCTATTGGTTTTCCAAATTGAATACGTTCTTCTGAATATTGTTTTGCAAGTTCCAATGCTCTTGCAGAAGTACCCAAACCTTGAGCTACGACTCCTACTCGCATACCCATGAGTCTTTCCAAAACCTTGCGATACCCATCCCCGACTTCTCCAATTATATTTTCTTTTGGAACACGAACATCCTCAAACAATAGCTGAGCAGTTGGATTTGCATGTAATCCCGATTTCTCTTCAAGTCGTAAAGTAGTTATCCCGTCAAATCCTTCAACATAAAGTACATTAGTACCTTCTTCTTTACCATCAACCATGTTCCGAGCTAAAAATAGACCAGCATTTGCATACCCTCCATTGGATATGAAAATTTTTGTTCCATTCAAAACATATTCATCGCCTTCTAATACCGATGTAGATTTAACATTTTGTAAGTGAGAACCAGCACCAGCTTCAGTGAATGCTACATATCCTGTATTCTTTCCTTCCATGAAATTCTGGATATAAGGTTCATATTCTGGCCTATTATAGACAACTAAACCTTCTAAAACGGACATCGATATTGTTGTCAACATTTGTAAAGGTACATCATACATTGTCATTAATTCACTTAAGCCATGACTGTATAGGGTTTCATAGCCAAAACCTCCAAATTTTTCAGGTATAAAAAATGAATATAGTTCATTATCTTTGATCAATTCATTTAATGCAGATTCCATTTTTTGAGGAATGACAGCTTTTCCATCAACCAATTTGACTCCCTGTTCATCCCATTCGTGAATATAAGGCCGTACTTTAGTTTCCATTATTTCTTCAATAGTGTCTAAAAGAGCAAAAAAGGTGGTTATATTATCTTCATCCCGACCTAATTTTTTCCCGTAGTATTCCATTAATTTTCTGCTACCGGATTTAGCAATAGTTTCAAGAGATTGCATAGATGACATATTCTTGATTAAATTACTCATCTGTAATATTTAACCTATTGCCTTCTGAATTACTACTTATATGTAATTAAAAAGAAGAAATTAGAAAAAATCATACAGAATAATACAATTTTTGTAATTGCCCGATAATTTCAGCCATTTTTTACTATAATTATTTTAGTTGATACAAATGATCTCAAAATGGCGTTCATTTGATGAAACTAAACAAATCAGTAATATTAGACAGAATATAAAACTATAAATATTATTTTCAAACTTATCAGTTTGAACCACTTAGTATGATTATTTACAAAATTATGAATATTGTACTATTAAATATTGGAAATGTGAATATCCAATGAACAAAAAAGACTCAATAAGGAGAAGAATCCAACTTCTAAGCTTACCCTTATTTGTAAAGTATGGATATAATGGAGTAACCATGGATCAGATTGCAGAAGCTGTCGGAATAGCTAAGAGTACTATATATTACAGCCATTTCAAAGGAAAACTAGAAATAGCAAAATCTATTTTAGTTGACGAAATGAAACATTTTCTTAGTTCGATGAATCAATTGTCAGAAGATGATAGCCTAGAACCTACGGATATAGGTAGGAATATGATCAATGCCTGGTTCACCAGTTTAAAAGAAAATAATTTATTTTGGCAGATGGTATTTAGATCTATGGCAGAACCACAATTATCAGAAATTGTAATAAAGGAATACCGAGAGATATATGAACAAATCACAGAAACAACTGCTCTGTTGTTTACACAAAGTGGTACTGCGGACCCTCATAAGAGAGCAACACTATTGCTAGCAACAATAGATGGAATGATGTATCAATCATTGTTTTTTAACCGGATACCGGATTTAGAAGGGACTAAAGAATACCTTATTCAAATTTATAAAATTTAAATTCGATTAACTTTCTTTGTTGTTGATATATTATTTGAAATTAATATTTTGTTTAAGCTAACTCATTCGTCATTGGTTTCTGTCTCATCATCTTGAACATCGATAGATTCTTCTGTATCATCTGCATAATTATCATCTATTGGATCTTCAGGATCAGCATCGGCTTGTTCGAGAATTTCAACATTTTCATCAACTATTGATGTTGCCATTAGCAGTTTTTGGTCACCAATAATACGCATAACTCGAACACCCATCGTGGATCTTCCCATATTTCGGATTCCTTTAACTCTAACCTTGATTAGAACACCTTCAGAATTGACCAATGAAATATTAGAACTACCTGCTTCAATAGGCATAGGCATAGATGTCACAACATCTCCATTCTTTGCCCTAATTTTCATATTTATTACCCCACCAACACCTCTATTTGTAAATCGATATTTGGTTAAGAATGTCCTCTTACCATATCCTCTTTCAGTAATAGTCATAATTGACGTTTGGTCTTTCTGATCTTTAGGAATTGCAAACGATGAAACAACTTCATCACCGGGCTTGAGCTTCATTCCTCTTACACCCCCTGCAACTCTACCCATAGCTCGAGCTTTCGTTTCATCAAAAACTACTGCTTGCCCTTTTTTAGAAGCTATAAAAATAAATGAATTCCCATCAGTGATATATGCATCAACGACTTCGTCTTCACCTCTTAAATTCAAACATTTAATCCCAGTTCTTCGTATGTTAGCATATTTATCAAGTGTGGTTCGTTTAATCACTCCATTTTTAGTAATTGTAACTAACACTTTTTCCTCAACAAATTTATCATGTTCAATATTTACTACTTTGACTATACTGCCTTCTACGGGAAGGAATCGTTTGATTGTTTTTCCTTTGTTTGTACGCCTGGCAGCTTCAGGAATTTCAAAAGCCGGGATTAGATGTATAATACCATTATGAGTAATAAGAAGCAAGTCATCCATATTAGAAGCAACCATCATATCAAACAGCTTTTCATCAGTTCCTAATGGAACTCCTATTACACCACGACCTCCTCTTCCTTGTGTTTTAAATTTATTGTAATCTAAAGCACGGAGATATCCTTCTCCAGTCGAAGTAATTAATAAATTACGCCTATGTAGTATTGGACGTTCACTTGAAGTCAAGACATCGTCCATTTCTACAACATTTGTTCGACGTTTATCAGAATGTTTCTTTTTGATGTCTTCAAATTCATTTCGCATGAGTTCAAGAAGAGTTGGTCGATCATGCAAAATCATCATTAATCTAGCTTTGTCAGCATTTTTACTTTCAAGCTCATCAACTAATGCTGTTTGCTCAACCCTCGCAAGACGTGCAAGAGTCATATCTAAAACAGCTTTAGCTTGAATATCAGATAATGAATATTTTTCTTTTAAATTATTATGAGCATCTGCTCGACTTGCTGAGGCTCGTATCAACTCAATTACCGCATCTATATCATTTGATGCAATAATTAATCCCTCTAAAACATGGATCCTTGCTTCGACCTTCTCTAGCTCTTCTTGAGTGATATTTCGAATAGTAGTTTCCCTGAAGTCTAAGAAAACAGCAAGAGCCTTTTTGAGGGTAAGTGTCATTGGTCTTCCATAAACAAATGCAGTCATCCGTGAATGAAACAATGTATCAAGATTAGTTTTCTTGTAAAGCTGTCCTAATATTGTTTTTACCCCTAGATCATCTGCATATTGTTCATCAATCATAATTTCGATTCTGACATCTTCTTTAGAAAGATCCCTTACGTCCTTCACACCCCTCAATGAATTATCATCAATGAGCTTTGATATTTGGGTAATGATGGTTGCTTTATTTTGGAGATACGGTATTTCGTCTACAACCAACATAGGATCTTTGACTTTGTGAGTTTCGTTTGTCTCTAAATGAATTTTTGATCGAATTCGCATTGAACCCCGACCTGTCTCGTACAGAGATCGAATTCCACTAAGACCGATAATTGTTCCTCCTGTTGGAAAATCTGGTGCTGTGACATAAGTCAATAGATCTTCAATAGAGATTTTGGGGTCATCGATTATTGCGATACATGCAGACATTAATTCATTTAAGTGATGTGGGGGAATATTCGAAGAAATTCCGACTGCAATACCATAAGATCCATTCAATAATAGATGTGGAATCTTTACTGGGAGAACTGTTGGTTCTCTTTCTTCACCATCAAAATTGTCGATAAAATCAACAACCTTTTCTGAAATATTTTCCATTAATTCAAGTGAAATTCTGTTTAATCTAGCTTCAGTGTAACGCATTGCTGCTGGAGGTAATCCATCAATGCTTCCAAAATTCCCTTGGGGTTGAACGAGAGGATATCTTAAAGACCATTCTTGGGCAAGTCGGACTAAAGATTCATATACTCCACCCGCATGTGGGTGATATTTACCTGTAACTTCTCCAAAAATACGTGCACATTTCTTGAAAGGAGATCTTGGACCAAGACCAATCTGATTCATCGCCCAAAGTATTCGTCTATGGACCGGTTTTAAACCATCACGAGCATCAGGTATTGCACGATCAGAAATGACATATTTTGCATAATTAGAAAACCCAAATTTCATTTCTTTTGTGAAAGATGTCTCATATTGAGAATCCGCATCAATTGGTTCAGTATCACTCATTTGTCTTATCTCCTGTTTGGGCTGAGCCTGACATATATTTGTCAAAGGCTGCTAATAATTCCTGTTCGGGAATATACTCATCTATGGATGCTTCTTCTTGCATTAATTCCTTCTCGCTATCATCTAAATCCAAATGCTCTTCTTCATCAGCGACCAGAAAAGCACCATCATAAAATGGTCCCCTTGAAGTTAAACCTGTTTCCTCAAAAACATCTTCCTCTATGTATTTCTTTCTGAATACAACATCGTCACCCATTAATCGAGTTAACCATTCTTCGGAATCTACAACATCGCTGATATTAATTCTCTCAACTCTTCTAGTTTCGATATTCATTGTTGTTTCTTCTAATTGGCTAGCATTCATTTCACCCAATCCCTTAAATCGATTGATCAATAGATTCTTACGATCAATCTGCATTTCGTCCAATCCGTCCAACAATGT
>JAAFKL010000078.1 GCA_021399405.1 Candidatus Heimdallarchaeota archaeon
AAGGCACTCTGAAAAGAGCAACGGTTACATACTATTGGGATGCAAACAGGCTATTGGAGGTATATCCACCAATAGTGGGGTTCTTGTCAGTAACCCTATTGTAGCGTCTTCGGGCAGTTACAAGAAAAGTATATACTTTTTAACTGATGGAATTATCTGATGAAGTAGTTGTATTTATATGCAATATTATGACATTAATTCCATATGTTCGGAACAACTTATTTTACATACATGTTCCCAACAACTAAGAAGTAGTCAATATGGCAGTTGATGATGCAAAAGGTGCAGTAATTGCAACCCTAGGCCCCTCCTCGGACAATCACGAGATACTAACAGCAATGATAGAGGCTGGGCTCGATTTAGTAAGATTAAATATGTCCCATGGAACTCATGCTGATGCTAAAAAGAGATTTGAATTAGTTCGAGAAGTTAATGATCAAATACCCGTGTTGTTCGATCTGTCAGGACCTAAAATTCGTATTGGAAAAATGGATAAACCGTACATCCTTCAAACCGGTTCAGAATTTACTTTATGTAAAGATGAAATTATCGGGAATGAAACAATTGCTTCAATCACTTATCCAGAATTAATAGATTTAGCAGATGTTGGACATAATTTATTCTTAAATGATGGATTGATTGAATTAAGAGTTGTGGAAAAAGGCAAAGATAGAATTAAGTGTGACGTAATAAATGGAGGCCCATTAAGTTCTCGGAAAGGTGTAAATGCCCCTGATATCCCTATAATGCTATTTTCACCCACAACAAAAGATAAAGAGGATTTAGATTTCACTTTGGGTTTGGAGCCAGATTTTTATTCTGTTTCATTTGTACGAAGAGTTCAAGATTTAGATGAAGTACGACAAATAATTAGTACACACACAGATGAAAAAATCCCCCTAATTTCAAAAATTGAACATAAAAATGCAATCACAAATATAGATGATATCATCAAATCATCAGATGGTATTATGGTGGCAAGGGGGGATCTTGGAGTAGAGTTACCTCCAGAGGAAGTGCCATTAATCCAACAGAGTTTAGTAAAAAAATGTAATGATGTTGCAAAAACATGTATTGTAGCAACTCAGATGCTTGAATCAATGGTCATGTCACCTCGATCAACAAGGGCTGAAACTTCGGATGTAGCCAATGCAATTCTTCAGGGTGCAGATGCAGTTATGCTTTCTGCCGAAACCGCAACTGGCAATTATCCAGTTGAAGCAGTTGGAATGATGAATCGAATTATTCGAACCGTTGAAAACAGAATAAAACAACGATCAGCAGATAGATTTTCAGGAAAAGCCACAATTGCAGATTCAATTGGAAGAGCTGCAGTTTCTCTAGCTTCAGGATTACATGCGGATTATGTTCTTGCATATACCAGATCGGGTGTAACAAGTCAACTTGTATCTAAATTCAGACCTAATCAACCTATTATAGTGATTACACCTAATATCAAGACAGCAAGACGGGCTAGAATGCAGTGGGGAGTTACCCCAATTTGGTTAAAAAGGGATTTCAATTCAACAGATGAAATGATCCATGCTGGGATTCAGGAAGCATGCAATATAAAATTAGTAGAAAAGGATGCCAACTGTGTGATTGTGGCAGGGTCATTACTCGGATTACCATCTTCTACGAATTTGATACAGTATTTGAATGTACATGATATAATATCATCTTTAGAGGCTTCAGAGAGGTTCTCCAAAGCTTATAAAATAACAAAATAAGATAACCAAATAAATTTTACAGCTAACATCTATGAAAATGAAATTACAAAAAGAATGATTAATTTACAACAATAAGTGTTAATCTTATTAAAGTGGAAAATCCCTAGGTTAAATGTAGAAAATGGCTAAATTATCATTTTTAAGCTTCCTTAAACGAGCAGGAATTGGAAGCGAAAGCATAGTAATGTCAGATTTAAATATTCCATCTGGGAAGAAATCAAAAGAGAAATCTGATGATTTCAGCACATATCAATTGACAAGTGAAGGATTTAGTTCACCGAAACTTGCAGTTGAAGATCCATCAATGCCCCAAATTCCAATTATTGGTGTTGGGGGTTGTGGTGTTCGGATTGCATCGACAATTGCTAAACGTTTCACAGATTACGGATTAGAATATCCAATTTTAGGGATAGAAACTAATGAGAATGAATTAAATAAACATGACCTCATAAGTCACAAATTCCTTATTCCAAATACTAATGCTGGGACAGCTAAGCAGTATAGGAGAGGAGCCACATTAGCAATAGAGAACAAAACTACACTCGATAAGGCAGTTGATGATTATTTACAAAATATTGAAATGAGGTATGAACATGAGATTATTTTCTTAATTTTTGGTGCAGGTGGAACCGGAGTTGGAGTAGCATATGAATTGGCAAAACATCTAATCGAAAAAGGAAAGAGACCAGTACCAATAATTATCTTCCCAGGTCGAGAGGAGAATACTCGTATCCAATTTACAGCAGCCGCAGCGATATACCGATTTAGCTACGGACCTAAAGAACAATGTTTGAATCTTTGTTCACTAATAGTTGATAATGATCATTTCTTCGAAAAAAACTCTAGGAAAAATTTTGCTTCTACGTTACATGCAATTAATGAAAGGGTAGGGAGTACAATTACAGATCTTTTGATAAGCACAGAAATAGAGAGTGTTGGTTATTCTGCTGATTTAAATGAATTTCTTGAAATTTTCAGAAATATAAGAGGTGTAGGAATGTTAAATTTTATGCATTCAGGAGGGGATTATAGCAGCCTTAATGATTTCTTTGCTTCAAAGTATGCTTTGTCTAATTCAGGAGATTTGGATATATACAAAAGTACTAGATCTTATCTATTCATCGAAAGTACTCAAGATAAAGTATCAGCTCGAGAATACAGATTGTTGATATCAGGTTTTGATAATAGTGACATCTTCCCAAAATTCACTGAAACAGCGGCTGAGGAAACAAATTTCGAAATACGTGGAATATTTACTGGATTAAAGTTAACTTCCAGAATTGAGACTTTACTGCAGAAAGCACAAGATGCACGAGTTGATTTATTGAATGTAGAGATTACAAATACAACTGATGGAAAGGATAATCCAAAAATCAATAGATTAAATGGCGACGAAGAAATAGACGTTAAGACAGGCGATGAATTAGCGAAAGAGCGATCTGAGGAATTTGCCGAGTATCGCCGCACACATTAAAGGGATGGATGATTAAAATCGTAACAGTTACAGAAGTTCCTGAATCAACTCTTTCTTATGAAAGGATTAAATTTAGTTTCGAACCATTTCTTGAAGATAATCAGGATGATTTACCTCAAGGATTGGATCCACAATATTTATCTTTGATCTCAAT
>JAAFKL010000079.1 GCA_021399405.1 Candidatus Heimdallarchaeota archaeon
AAGGCACTCTGAAAAGAGCAACGGTTACATACTATTGGGATGCAAACAGGCTATTGGAGGTATATCCACCAATAGTGGGGTTCCTGTCAGTAACCCTATTGTAGCGTCTTCGGGCAGTTACAAGAAAAGTATATACTTTTCAACTGATATGCCAACAACAGTTAATTTTCTTGAAGAAAAAATAAATCTATGCTCTAAATTGCATTCAAATCAAAGCTGATTCTGGTACTAAATAGACTAATAATATCAAATAAATTGCGCTTATCAAAATTCGAACGATCGTAACGTACCCTACAGTTTTGAAAAATTCACCCCATCCAACCTTTGTTCCTGTTTCTCTGTAAAGGATACCCAGCCCTAATACTGCAGGTGGTGCCCCTATCGGTGTGAACCCTCCACCTAAGTTTGTGCCAATTAGTAATGCCCAAACTAGTGGTCCTATTTTGAGTGATGAATTTTCATTTGAAATATTAAGTAAAACGGGGGTCATAGCTACTGCTAAGACCATATTGTCTAAAATTCCACTTAGGATTGCACTGAAAACAAGCATTATCAGTGAAGCTATTAAATTATTGTCCCCAAGTACTTGTAATAAAAATTCTGTTAGCAATTCCAATACCCCTATAATTTCGAGTCCTTTGACTATTATGAATAATGATGTGAAGAATGTAATTAATGTCCAATCAATTTTCGGAAGGATGTCTTCAAGACTTTTACCCGATACTAATGTCATTATCAATCCCCCACCCACTGCGATAACTGCGATTTCCATTCCAATTGCATCTGATAAAAGTAAAAGAAGCATCGTAATTCCGAATACTATAGAAGTAAGTTGAAAACTCTTTTTGTCTTTCACAAAGTTCCATTCATTAAAAGATTGCAAGTTATTGATTTTTTCGTCGTCCACAGTTAAACTATTTATCTTATATATTTTCATCATCATTTTCATACTAACAAAAAACAAAATAAATGCTAACGGGGCGGATATTAAGGTAAACTGAACGAAAGTTATTCCAAACGGGATTGCAATTATTAAATTCGTAATAGCTGATATTAAGGTAGTTAATCCTCCGGTATTTGTTACCACTATTTCCATCATTATGAATGCTTTTGGATCTAGTTCTAATTCCTTACAAGCAACAATCGTTAGGGCTCCTGCAACCAATATTGCAGGTATGGTTCCTACTACAGCAGATAAACTGAAGGTCAATACCCCAAGGGTCCAATAAAGTTTTACTGGATCGCCTTTAGTTGCTTTTAGCATTTTTACAGAAATAAATTGGAAAATTCCAACTTCAGAAGCAACTGCCACAATTAGTAAATTACCCATCAAAATGGCTAAGATTACGTAATCGTGTCCAAGATCTTCAGCTAGAAAGGTATTCTGATCAAATATCCCTAAAATATTGCCAATGACTAAAGTGCTTAAAGCTCCAAGTGCACCTGCCATGGTTTTATCAAAGGATTTCTTAATAATAAAAATATATGTGATTCCAAAATTGATTAGCATAACTGTCAGATGGAAATAATTGATTGTGGAGGAAGCATCAGACATTTAAGTTCTATCCTATATTATTATTAAAACTCCCACACCTTGTTTAACTGCAATTTTAATTACTCCAAGAGCATTTGATCCAAACTTATCCTCTCCGAGGTATTTAGGACTCACGATTAATACATCAGCATTTAATTCCCGTAAAATCACATCTAATTCTTGCTCGATTGTCCCAAATTGTATTTTTTGGTTGGGAGCTTTATCAAAAATTCTAAATTGTTTAATATGAGCTGAAATTCTTTGTCTTATAAGTTCTCTAAGCTCTTGATCACTATATTTCTCATCAGGGAAAATTGTAGCTAGGTTTACAGTATTCTCATCAATGATGACACAGAAGGTAACATTTAACGGTTGATCTTGAAAATAAACTTCAATCATGTTAAGAATTTTCTTAAATTCTAATTCTACCTCACCCCCCTTAATATAGCACACAACGTTATTCGCTTCCCTGAATTTATTTTTTCCCTGGAGAAGCACCAATGAATTTTCATTTACATGTCTTAATATCATATTCTCAATATTTGAAATTCCAATCTTTTCATACCATTCTCTCTCTTCCAATAAATTGGGTTTCCAGTAGACCAGGTTTGGTTTATATTCGTCAATATATATGTTGATTTCCTGTATGAGATTGTATTCTCTATTCGATTTTTCCAAGAAAAATTCAGCAAGGGCATCTACGTCCTCAAATGAAAATTCTGTCTTTTCTTCAGTAGTGACTTGCCTAATTTCTCTAGATTCGATTAGAAAGTTCTTCACTGTATCATCAAAAAGAATCACTACATCTTTTGACTTCAATTCCTTAATCTTGTTTGAATGAGCGCGTAAAGATTCTATTACTGATCTTTCCCCTTCTTGAGGGTTGTTAAATAACGAACCTTTAAGATTGTATAAGTAAACACGAGAAATTTCTGAGTCATATCGCTTAATCCATTTTTCCGTTATTGAAAATCGTTCATCAACATCATCAAAACCGTCTGTAATGACTAGAATCTTTGATAAATCAAAGGTTATTTTTCTTTCAATTATTTCTTCCTTTGCGTGTTCTAGGTCCTCTTTCAGATGAGAAAAGAGATTTGATGACACGATATCTATTTCACATTTTGCGAATTTAAAGTATATGTAAATTCAGAATTTGCTTTGCAAA
>JAAFKL010000404.1 GCA_021399405.1 Candidatus Heimdallarchaeota archaeon
ATTATCAACTATTTTGAAGATGTTAAAGAAGAGTATTATCTAGATGAAATTAAAATGATAGACAAATAAAAATGCGGTTCTATATTATTTCCCCACTCTTCAAAGCTGATGGTTTCCGATCCTTGTACTGTTCGTACACTGCCCAAGGGTCCCTGCAGAATTCGGGTATCAATTTTTGTATAAATTCTGCATTGCTTTCCATGATGAGATGATCTGGTGCCTCAAGTTCTATCCATATGGGGTATTTCAGGTGAGTGAAGGGATGGATGGAGTCCTCGTATCTTACAAGAGGATCATTTTTCCCCACAAAAATTAAAGCCGGTACTGTTATTCGTTCCCAGTAATTAGACACGTTTTCCTTCCAGAAAATCTCCTTCACCTGCCTAAGTGCAGCGCCATAGTCTAGTCTCAACAATCTTGTCATGGCAGAGTTCCGTGAATGCTCCGACTCATCTGCTGGTGCAATTTTATTTACTATAGGGGGAGCTAAGTACTTGATGGCGAAGGTTGCCATCCACTTGGGAACGAAGTATGTCAATTTGAGGTAGCTTGGTAAAGAGAAGGTGCTAACTGGAGAAAGAAGTATCACTCCATCAATATCATTTGTAATATTAAATTTTCCTGCAAAAAGAGTGGCTATGGTCATAGTACCAATACAGTGGCCTTCGAGTATTTTCTTGTTTTCGTTGCCACTCAATTTGTCAATCATGGCAAATTGCTTTGATAATATATGATCAGCATCAATGGCATTTTGAACTGAATCTAGCCTCCCCTCCTTGATAGAGTTGCCTTGACCCCTGGAATCATAGGCATAGTAGTTTACTTCTCCGTCCATCAAGTCTGCCATCCAGGTATTTTCGTTATGCTCTGCTTGCCAACCATTGATAATAGCAAGTGATGGTAATGATGGGTTCTCTTTGTATTCAGACAACCAGTTACCAGCAAATTTGTCAAAATCCTCAAGTGATTTTTCCTTTCTTCTAGTATACCAGGGAAGTTCCACTAATTTATCTTATAACTTGTTATTTTATTAATCTTTATCTTAATTCTAAAATTTAATTATAATTTGTCTTTGCAGTCTTGTGGGGGGTTACATCCGAGACACTTTTTATTTTTTAATGTGCTACACACAGAGTAGATATTATCTGTGATTATCTTGACATCTTTCTCACCAATTTTTATTGGTCTGGGTATAACTGCTTTGACCCCCGATCTCTCGATCATATCTTTCTCGGGATTTTCATTATATGGTGAGAGAGCCAGTATACAAGCGTCATTATCATATGCAATTATTTTCTCGATTATTTCTGCTGCTCTGTTGGGGTCTTCAAAATTGACAATGGTAAGCACGGGCATGGATTCCTGGTATTTGGAAAGACCATTATCAAAAGAACATAGATCCACTTCATTCTTATTTTTCTCGAATTCTTTTTTGAATTCCAAGTTAATTTGGTCGTCACTATCAACTAGGAGTATATTTGTCATTTAATTTAGTATGAATAATATATTATTTAAACAAAATGAGATTACAAATTGAAATTGGAAGATTCTTGACAATATTCTTTAATTTTTCAATGTAATCAGATTATTTATGGAAAATTACCCAGTACTTGATACTAAAACTATATTTTATATACTTAATTAAGTATTTTTATAGGAAATTTACTAATATATTGCAGAATTTATTCAGAATTAGAAACCTCGAGCTCGAAAAGGTTGGTGAATTTCTTGGAGAGCCAACATCCAGCACATTCTTTTTCCTGGAGCTCACTGCATACTGAATGAAGACTATTCATCACAGTCCGAATATCATTTTCTTTGAGAACATCTAGAGAGGGAATTATCGCTCTCACTCCTGACTTGTACATCATCTCTCTTTCGTGGTCTCCCATGGTAGAAGTGAGGGCCAATACACACGCAGTATCATCATATATCATTATCTCCTCAGTCATGGCTGAAGCCTTGTCCAGATCGTCAAAATTAATGATGGTAAGATCGGGTATGGTCTTCTCATAAGTCTCAAATACCTTTTCAAGTTCTACAGTAGAAACTTCATTATCCAATTTTGTGAACTCTTTGTCAAGTTTTTGACGCATATCTAAGTCATCATCGGCAATTAGAATGTTGGTCATTATGATAATATATTTACTATAGTATAAAAAAATGACCCAATAAAACTTACCTGATGCAAAAATATAGCATTTCGAGTGTATATAATTGAATAATTGTTCGGATTTGTTAATTATGAAATTAAATATTAATTGGGATTTAATTCCAATATTAATCCGATGGAAAATCGATGAGGTCTTGATTGACTTATTCCTGAAAATAAAATTAACTCCCCCAGATTGTTATATATAGGCCATAGGAGGTAGTTGCGATGGTTAATGATGGTCATCAATAATCATCGATGGGCATCCATCACTCATCGTAATAAATCGCCTTGTCTATCCCAAACCTTTACAGATAAAGTTGGAGTCAAAAAAATAATTGATTTCAGAGGATATATAGGTTTGAAATACAGAGGAAATATATGAATTAAGATCTTAAAATGGGATACATCAACAGCTATCATTTGATTTTCCGTTTACCTTTATGCGCGAAAATAATATCTAGTACAATCAGGATAAAATTAGGGATCTAGTTTCACCTAATAGGGCAATGGAAGTTATTATTGGACAAAATATCGCATCACCTAGTGATGAATCAATTGTTGAATGAAGATAAGGCCAGCGATATTGAGTAGTTAATTCGAAAAGATATTTATTTTGGTTAAATTAGCTTTTGATGACTAGTGATGTACCACCATCGGTCATCGATGACATCATCGATGTGTGATAAAATGAGGTTATAGCCGGTTTTGGACCATATCTCGCGCATTTTGAATCCATCGATGGTCATCAATACCCATCCATCAGCGATTACTGGAGAAAATAGCTTAATAGTTCAGATTTTAGTACATACATAACCACATTCCACCCATCGATGACCACAAGAGTACCATCGATGGAGGCATCGAAGGAGTGGATCAAACACGTAGTTACTCACAATAAGTAGAATCAACGGCTTAACGCCAGCGATGGACCCATCGCACCCCATCCATCGAATATCATCAGCCAATATTGAATTCTTTTAGTACAAGGGTGAAAAACTTGTTTTATTGATCACAAGACTTCTATGTTTGAGATAATAGTTGTGTTTATGGATCGAGTTGCAGCTATTCAAGTTATGAGGGATAAGGGCTCCCAGCTTTGTATTGGACTGGACCTCAGAGTACCAGATGAGGATAAGGTCAACATTGCCTTGGATATTATTGATCAGACCCATGATCTTACCAGTGCATACAAACCAAACCGACAGTACTGGCTGGGTTTTTCCCGTG
>JAAFKL010000011.1 GCA_021399405.1 Candidatus Heimdallarchaeota archaeon
GCTGCTACAGCATCAAAAGTTTCTCTCATTGTAGCTTCTTCCCCTGGTGTTCCTCCATAACCATCTGTGGTAAATCCAAAGTTGACAAGATAGTTTATTGTGCTTTGCATATTAGAGGGTCTTTCACCAGATAGTTTGTCTAAACCAATCACAGCAAAATAAGTTGCTTTCAGCGAAGAAAATGATGTAGAGCTTTTTATTTTAAAACTTCCATCGGTTGTGTTTTCCAAAGATAAAATATAATTTTTTACTGCCGTAGAATCATTTGCAACTGTATTGAATAAGTTAAGTGCTCTTATTGCACTTGAAGTATAGGATAAGGTTGTACCTGAAGATAACGATGCAATTATATTTGTGAATCCCCCCTCCCCTGCACTTGAAGGTAAGGTCTGTCGTATTTTAATGAAATCTAGTGCTGCATTTTCATCATCTGCTGTTGTACCAAGCAGTTTTAATGCCTCTAATGCTCTAAATGAGGTTGAAACCTCAGATGTCCATGCAATCCCCTTGATATTGTTTGATTGTAAGCCAAATCCACCGTCTGAGGCTGTGTTCTGTGCACGTTTTAATGAGGTGGCCACATCTGAATCGACAGGAGGTAACATACCCATCAAGGCATATGCTTTTACAGCATAATATGTTGATTTAACATCACTGTCACCGTCTGCTAGATTACTATTATAACCATTTGTGAGAGTATTTCTTAGTCTTTCTAAATAAACTGATATACCTGTTTCTAAACTGGAAAAATCATAGCTTAAAAGATCCAATACTACAAGTGCTTTGTATGTATTGGAAACAGAACTGTCATCCTTATACCAAGCACCAAAACCCCCATTGCTATTTTGGAAAGATAAAACTTGATTAATCCAGTAAGATTGCACTGAAGAAGATAAATTTCCAAGGAGAGGGTCTAGGGTTTTTAGAGCCACAAGACGATAAAATATCATATCTAATGAGCTTGCATTATTATTTGCAAGCGCACGAGTTTGAGAAATTAAACTGACTGTCCTAGATCTCGTTGTATATTCCGCATTTGTATCTGCCTGAAATATTGTCTCACCTGCAGGTATGATCTTGTTTAGGAGACCAATGGATTGATTTGGACTTAGAGTTGTTTGTGTGCCTGATCCGTAAGCAAAACTACTTATCAGCAAAACGCAATAAATTGTACTTGCAAGCAGTATTTGGGTGCTTTTGTTAAATTTCAACATATAATATAATTTCCTTTTATGTTACTTAAATTATGAATATTTAATTTATAGTTACATCTTATATAACCTAATTTGGAACAAATATGTCCGTAGAAGAATATATGGTGAGGTTTCTCTGGACGTTTTTTTGATCCTTAAAATTATCAGTATTTAGGATATGACTGAGTATATTGCATATACTAAGACTGATTTTCAATGCAAATTTGTGATTAGCGTAGGATAAATACTAATTCAGAAGGAAGCAAGCTCATTTGTGTGGAGTCCCGATATTGATTATTCACAATTAACTTTTCTCAAAAAAAAGGAAATCAGCAAAATTTTAGTTATAGGAGAAACTTTACTAGGAGTTCCTGAAGAAGTGTTAGGTGAAGATTATGTGTACGAATTAGATCGAATAATAACATCATTGGATGATTTTCTTTACAAAGATGTTCATACATTAATTTGGTTAGTTAACTCACGATTTGCTGGATTTACAATCGGTAGGAGTTTGAAGCCATTCAAAAAAATGACCTCTGCAAAGAGAGAGAGTTACATAGAAAAATTCATGAAAAGTAGAATTCCGATTTTTCGAACCATGTACGGGACTTTGAGAGCATTAACTTCGTGGGCGTATTACACCTCAGTACAGGGTGAAGAAGATGTGAAATTTCCAGGTCCTACAATTGGACACGAACATGAATTACCTACATTAGCGTACGGAAAAGAGCCTTTAGATCCCGAATCTTATTTGGAGGGAGACTACCCATGATTGTGCAACCATTCGAATATAAGGGAGAGTCTTCATTTGATACTGACATATTGATAATTGGTTCAGGATGTGGTGGGGCTATTGCGGCTGCGAAATTTAGTGCTAAAGGTTATAGAGTCACGCTAGTTGAAGAAGGACCTTATGTAACTCAAAAAGATTTTAATCAAAATAGTCGCCAATTAGTTCCAAGAATGTACAGGAGAGGAGGAGGGCTTGCTACAGACGATATGTCTATTCGTATTTTACAGGGAAGTACTTTTGGAGGGAGCTCAACAATTAATTGGATGACTTGCTTGAGAACACCTGATTTCGTTTTGGATCAGTGGGCTGATCAGTTTGGTTTGTCCGATTACAGCAGTAGTACATTGAAACCATATTTCGAGGAAGTAGAAAAAAGGCTAAGTGTTCATAAAATAAAAGAAACAGATCATAGTAGACATAATCGGATAATTTTGGACGGGACCAAAAAACTTGGAATACATGGAGAGGCATCGAGCAATAATTCGATAGATTGTATAGGATGTGGCACATGTGGGTTAGGTTGTCCTTATAATGCCAAGCAGGATATGAGAATAACTTATTTGCGTGATGCATTAAAAAGTGGGATGACGGCTTATACCAGTACTAAAGCAGATAAAATCAAGTACTTTGGAAAAGATAAACAAGTTACTACAGTTACTATGAAGGGAAATGATTGGAATATTGCAGATCAACACATTTCTATTACCTCAATACGACTTATTGTTGCAGGAAGTGCAATTAACACACCATTATTGCTACAAAAAAGTGGTCTAACTAAAGGAAAACTAGTTGGTAAACATTTACAACTACATCCAGTTACGGCTTCTTTTGCCCAATATGATGAACTTATTGATTCAACTTATGGAATACCACAGTCGACAACGAGTGAGGAATATCACAATCTAGATGGTAATGGATATGGATTCTGGTTAGAAGTTCCAGATCTTGAACCATTTTTAATGGCAGTAAATTTCCCCGGAATCGGTAAATCTCGTAGAGAAGAAATGAAAGACATGCGTAA
>JAAFKL010000405.1 GCA_021399405.1 Candidatus Heimdallarchaeota archaeon
CTGTTGAATTAACTATTTTGGCTAGTTTATCCAAATATTTTTGAACCACACGTTGCATATTTTAATCAAATATATTAGATTCATGATCAGATATAGAGAATTTGTGATCAAAAATAATTCGTAGAAATCTTTAGTACTCCTAAATAGAGAGTCGGCAAAATAAAATTGCTAAAAAAATAAGTCCAATTGCTATTATATTTGGTCAAATATTCAATTCGAGTAGATAAATAACCATTTAACTCAAATTTCATAACTAATTCATTTGTTTTTATGCAGAAATCCAAACATCCATCTGATTCCGGAAATACTTGTATAATTACTTAAATAAGAATAGCTTTTATTTGAAACATTGAAAAATTCTTATGAAACCACATTTCAAGAATATGATTCTCTCGGAAAAATTGGGATAGTCCTTCTGAATATGGGTGGTCCGGAGAACCAGGAAGCAATAAAACCATTTCTATATAACTTGTTTGCAGATCCTGATCTAATAAATCTCCCTGGACCTTTGAAGTTAATTCAAAAACCTCTGGCAAAATTTATTTCATCAATCAGGTTCAAAACCACTTCATCAATGTATGAGGCTATAGGAGGTGGGAGTCCTATTCGAACCATTACAGAAAGCTTAGCGGATAAATTGCATTCAATTCTGGAAGAAAGAAAAATAAGCAACTATTGTTGTGTAGCGATGAGATATACTTCGCCAAGGGCATCAGAGGTCATTGATAACTTGATTGAGCAAAAAGTGGATACTATTGTTCTTTTATCCCAGTATCCTCATTACTCAAGATCAACAACTGGATCCAGTATAAAGGAATTCAAAGATGCTCTACTGAATTTTAATTCTTCAAAATTCAATATCATCATCATTGATGAATGGGGCTGTGAAGATGTATATACTGATTGGTGGGTAGATCAAATAAAAATCACCTTGCGAAAATTGGATTTAAAGATCAGCAAGGATATCCATCTTGTTTTCAGTGCCCATGGCCTGCCTCAGAGTTACATTGATAAGGGAGAAAAATATACTGAAAGCCTTGAATTCTCAAAATCAATAATTATGAATTCTCTTGGTGATATAGGTTATCAAATGTCACATCATTTAAGTTATCAAAGTAAAGCAGGACCATTTCCGTGGACCAAACCTTACACAGAAGATCTATTAGAGGAACTTGCACTACAAAGTCCCAAAGCAGTTATAGTGATTCCACTTGGTTTTGTTTCAAATCATGTAGAAACACTATATGAAATTGATATACTTTACAAAAATTTCGCTAATTCTTTAGGGATACCAATTTTTGAGAGAGTGGCACTTCCTGATGATGATGATCTATATGCAGCATCTCTTGCAGATATGCTTTTGTCAAGGGTTTCAGGATCAACAACGGAGGAGGTATTTGAGTGACCATTCCTCTTACTGTTGTCACATGGAGACTAGGCAAAATTGGGGTTGACATAGTCGAGTCCTTACACCTGCACGATGAATTCGAAACAATCATGTCCCAAATGAGACAGGAATTTGGTAGTGCATTTTATCTTAATACATGTCAAAGGATTGTTATCGTTACTAGCCACATAGATAGTTCCAATGAAAATAATATTCAAAATTTTTACTTACGATTGAAGAAAATTCAAAATGACAATGAATTGTACAATGGGGAAATATTTACAGGGTTACATGCACTTGAGCACTTAGCTTTACTTGTTTCTTCTCTTGATTCAGTTGTTATAGGTGAAGATCAGATATTACATCAGTTTAAACAAGCATTTGATGCATCACAATTATACTTAGATTCAAATCTTCAATTTATATTGCAAAAAATAATAAAAATTGGTAAACGTGTAAGAAGGGAATCTTTGCTTAAATATGGTCGAACAAGTACCTTCGTCCTGATTGAACAGAAATTTGAAACCGAATTAAAAACAGCTTCTTCTATTGGTTTAATTGGGACAGGATCTATGGCAAAATACATTTTGAATAATCTCAAAAAAATAAATCCAAATATATCAGTTTATTCAAGAAAGAAAGTTCGCATTGGAGTGAATTTTGAAGGCTATGAAGTATTGGATTATAATTCTTTTAAAAATCATAGCATAATTATTACAGCTACAAGTGCAGTAATGCCCATAATCACAGTGCCATTTATTAAAAAATTAGATGTAGAAAATATTCTTATCTTTGATCTAGGCATGCCTAGGAATTGTGTTGAGGACATTGGTAGACTTAATAATGTAGAACTTGTAGATATGGAGAACCTTCTTTCATATTCCAATGAAGGCGAGGAAGGATCAAAAAGTGAATTACAAGGGGTCTACGAGGTTATAAATGATGAATTGCGAAAATTAATGAAAAAATTAAATAAAAAGAAGCAATCCAAAAAGGTGGTATCCCTAAGGATGGATCTGATGTCTCTTGCGGAGGCCAAAAAATCAGAACTTATTGATAAGGAGGAAAATATCTTGAAATTTAATCAGTTTGTCAATCAACTCATTCATATTTCTCAAAAACATCTTGAGCAAGCAATTTTGGAGGAATAAATAAAATTAATGTAATTAGACTAGGAACTAGAAAAAGTAAGTTGGCTATGGCACAGGCTTTCATTGTTCAAAAGCTAATAGAAGATAGACTGGGACTGGATGTTGAGATAATCAAACAAGAGTCTAGAGGGGATAAAGATCAAATTTCACAGCTTCACACTTTTAGGGGGCAAGGTGCTTTCACCGGAACATTAGAGCGTGCTTTGCTTAAAAATGAAATTGATATAGCAGTTCACAGTCTAAAAGATCTTCCAATTGAAAACACTGCTGGTTTGTACTTACCAGCTTATATCGAACGTCACAGTTCAGGTGACGTTCTTCTTATAAAAAAGAGATTTGTTGTTTCCGAAAAAAAATTAATTTTAAAGTCTGGAATTAGATTTGCAACGGGCAGCCCACGAAGACAGAGCCAATTTCTTTCTAAATTTCCATCATCTATTCCTATAGATATACGAGGAAATGTCAATACTCGCATTTCGCGATTGGAAATGAGTCATATTGATGCATTATTGATGGCGAAAGCTGTGTTTGAAAGATTAAATTTGATCATCCCTAACAACGTTATCAAAATTGACTTACCCATTCAAGAATTTCCAACTGCCCCCGGACAAGGGGCAATTGCGATCCAAGCTCGGAATAATGAATTAGGATCACTTGAGAAAATTGGAGATCTAACAACCCAATTGTCGGTTACCGCTGAGAGAGATATTTTGAAAAGCATAGGTGGTGGTTGTGATATCGCAGTGGGCATATCGATAATTAAAGAAGGGGAATACTGGAAATTAATATCCACACAGCCTCAATCTAATTGGGATTTTGTAAGTCCTGTAAAACTGTCATATTTGGTGTTGAAAGATTATAAACTAGAACAACTAGTAATTACCGCGAAAAACTATATATCATCACTTCCTTCCAATTCAGAAAAGATACCAACGAAATCTATTCCCAAAATGGTTAGTGTGGTTTCATTCAGATCTCTTCAAGATAATATTAACTACATAAGAGAAATTGAGAAACATCCTCAATTTACAGTATTCTCATCTGCAGTTTATCGTTATTCAACAAATTTTGAATTGATTAACGATGATGAGTTTATCAAAAAATGGGAGGAAACTACATGGGTTGTATTAACCTCCCAAAGAGCTACTGAAATTTTTAATGTAGTAAATAGGTTGTATCCAAGAAAAGCTTTTCGCGTTGCGGTAATAGGTAAGAAAACATCACAAATTGTCAGATCATATGGATTGCCAGTTCATTTAGTTGCCAAAGGATCACTTGAGGAACTAAAATCAGAATTATCGCGAACTCGTGAGATCTATCCAGGTAAGGTGCTTTTCCTTTCAGGTGAACATATAACAGGACTTCCCTCTAAAGATGCTGACCGTTTTATAGCATATAAGGTATTTACAAATAAATTAACCATACCTTTCAAACCAGAAGTGATTATTGCATACTCTACAAGATCCGCAAAAGAAATTCTTTTACAATTAGGTGATGATTGTACGAAACGTTGGATAGCAATTGGTAATTCAACTGGGGAATATTTGAAAAAACAAAAGCAAAATGTGATAATCTCACCTTCACCAGATGTAGAAGGTGTGATGAAGGCATTAATGGAAGTTGGATAAAATGTCAAGATTAAGAAAATACAGAACCACAAAAATACAAAGAGATGCCTTGTCAGAAGTCCATCTTGGAACTGAAAACCTAGTGTACCCCATGTTTGTTGTTTCAGGCGAACAAAAGAAAATTGAAATTAAATCAATGCCTGGCATTTATCAGCAAACCGTCGATGTTCTTATTAATGAAGTTCGGGAGCTAATTGAAAAGGGGGTTCACAGTTATATGTTGTTTGGAATTCCGGAGAAAAAGGACTTTTTTGGGAAAGCAGCTGCAGATAGTCATGGACCGGTGAATAGTTCGATTAGAGCACTAAAAGAAGAATTTGGTAAAGAAATTCTAATTTACTCCGATGTTTGTTTATGTGAATACACAACTCATGGTCATTGTGGAATCCCAAAAGAGAATGGGGAAATTGAAAATGATCAATCATTACAATATCTCGCAGATGCTGCATTGAGCTATGTAGAAGCAGGATCAGATTGGGTTGCACCCAGTAATATGATGGATAACAGGGTGTCTTCAATTAGAGAAAGATTAGACGATAATGGTTTTTACAATACTCCAATCCTGAGTTATTCAGCAAAATTTTCAAGTTCCTATTACGGTCCTTTTCGAGATGCTGTATTGAGTGCACCAGAATTTGGGGATCGAAAAACATATCAAATTGATTATAGAGGATCAAGTCAGCCTTTAATGGAAATAATTGAGGATGAAAGACAAGGTGCTGATGCTGTAATCGTAAAACCAGCACTTGCCTATCTAGACATCATTTCTAAGGCCAGGCAAATAACTAATCTCCCCATTTATGCTTACAATGTGAGTGGGGAATACTCGATGGTCAAATTTTCAGCAATTCAAGGAATATTGGATGAAAAAGAAATTGTACTTGAGAATCTCTTTGCTATGAGAAGAGCTGGAGCAGACAATATATTAACATACCACGCGGCTGATGTGGTTAAAAATGAGTGGATATAATGGAAAAAAATAAAGGTAAATCACTTGAAATGCTCAATAGGGCAAAAATTAGCATGCCAGGAGGGGTTAGTTCTCCTGTTCGCGCATTGAAAGCAGTAGGTGGAGAACCTCTGTTTGTAAACAAGGCTTTAGGGGCTTTAATATTTGACTTAGATGAAAATTCATACATCGATTTATGTATGTCCTTTGGTCCTCTAATACTAGGTCATGCAAACGACCATATTATCAATTCTATTGTGGAAAGTGCAAAACTGGGTACCTCATTTGGAACTTCATCCCCTGGTGAAGTTGAGTTGGCAGAAAAAATAATAAAAGCTCATTCAGCAGCTGATTGGGTAAGATTTGTAAATAGTGGTACTGAAGCAGTTATGTCTGCTCTTCGACTAGCTAGAGGATATACCGGAAGAGATATGATAATCAAATTTTCAGGCTGTTATCATGGCCATGCAGATTCTATGCTTGTCAAGGCTGGAAGTGGACTTGTTACTTTTGGTATTAGTTCATCTCAGGGTGTACCTGCTGACACCACAAAAAACACCATTGTCTTAGAGTTGGGAGATATAAATCAAGTTCGTGAAGCATTTGAAAAATTTGGAGATAAAATTGCGGCCTTAATAATTGAGGGTATTCCTGCCAATAATGGATTATTAATACAATCCGAAGTTTACATGAAGCAATTGCAAAAAATTGTCCATTCAAATGGATCACTTCTGGTACTGGATGAAGTTATCACTGGGTTCAGATTGGGAATGGGTGGAGCAACTAAGTATTATGGAATTAAGCCAGACATTGTTACATTTGGAAAAATTATTGGAGGAGGATTACCAGTGGGTGCATACGCTGGACGAAAGGAGTTGATGGATCTCATTTCCCCACTTGGACCAGTATATCAGGCTGGTACATTGAGTGGTAATCCATTGGCGATGGCTGCCGGTAACACAGCTCTCTCTATACTTTCGAAAAATGACATACACAAGAAACTAGAAAAATTGAGCGAGGATCTTTGTAAGCGATTAATAAATTCATTCGGTGAGTACTCTATTCCTTTAACAATCAGGAGGATAGGGTCAATTCTCTGGCCAATATTGCAAAATAATGTAACACCAGTGAATCCAGATGATATCTCTGAACTTGCAGTTAATGCATATAGTAATTTTCATGGTAATGCATTGAAAGAAGGGGTGTATCTTCCTCCAAGTGCATATGAGGTAGCATTTTTGTCCACATCACATGAGGATCATATTGATGATATAGTTGACAAATTAGTGAGGGCAGGTAGGAAATTATGAGTGATAAAACGAGCAAAGAATTGGTGCTTGATGCTTTTAAAGGGGAGATTAATGAGCGAGTTCCAATTTGGTTTATGAGACAAGCAGGAAGATACCTCCCCGAATATATGGAAATCAGGAAAGAAAAAACATTCGAAGAACGTTCTCAATCTCCTGAATTAGCTGCAGAGATAACTCTTCAACCTATAAAAAGATATGATCTAGATGCAGCAATTATTTTCTCAGATATTCTTATCCCATTCTATGGGATGGACATAGGACTTGAGATTGTTCCCCAATTGGGACCAGTTATTGAGAATCATATAAAAAATGTAGATGACATCTATAGACTGAAAAAAACAACATCAAAAAATGATTTCCCTTACCTACCAGAATCAATTGAAATAGTTAGAGAACAAATTCCAGATAAAGCACTATTTGGTTTTTCAGGTGCTCCTTTTACACTTGCTAGCTATCTAATTGAAGGAAAGTCTACAAGTAACGCTCTAGTGACAAAATCTCTAGCATATGAACATCCAAAAGATTTTCATTATCTAATGAATTTGATCACTGAAATCGTGATTGATCAGTTAGAATGCCAGATAAAGGCTGGAGCAGATGTGATTCAAGTATTTGACAGCTGGGCTGGATTTTTATCTCCCGCTCAATTTGAAGAATGGGCAGCTCCTTATTTGAAAATAATATTCAGCCATTTTGGTAAAACTCCCAATATTTTTTATGCAAGAGGTAGTAATCATCTACTTCCAGTTGCCAATACCCTTGGAAGTAAAGGAATTAGTATTGACACTACTACTACGTATACATATGCCAGAAAAATTGTGGGTAAAGAAAAATTATTACAAGGAAATTTAGATAATTCTACACTGCTTACAACTCCAAAGATAGTAGAGCATCATGTGAACACATTACTTGCTGAGGTACAGCAAGATGGGAATCCTAGATATATTTTCAATCTGGGACAAGGTATAGATAGGTATTCAAGCTTGGAGAATGTTGGAAAGATGGTCTCCCTGGTAAAATCATTCAGGAGGTAATGCGATGATATTAAATGAACCCAAACTCACGCCTGAACTTATACAGAAATATGATCTTCGTGTACCTAGATATACTAGCTACCCGACAGTACCAAACTGGAAGGGAGAGTACACACATCTGGACCATATTAGAGAACTTGAAAATATAGGTGAAAAGAGTGAACCGATCAGTCTTTATTTACATATTCCATTCTGTATCAGACGATGTTTGTTCTGTGCTTGTAATGTAATTGTAACCAATCAACACAAGAAATCTCAAGCATATCTTGAAACGATGATTAAAGAGATAAAGTTTGCAGCAGATAAATTAGGAGAAAGAGATAAGATTGCCCAATTCCATCTTGGTGGTGGGACACCAACACATTTTACTCCAGAGCAATTGGATCAACTATTTAGTGTAGTTTATGATACATTCAAACTAGATCCTAGGGATAGTGAGAAATCAATCGAATTACACCCTTCTGTGACTACTAATGAACATTTAGATGTCCTTGGCGATTATAATTTTAATCGTTTATCAATAGGTGTTCAAGATTTTGATCCTCTGGTGCAAGAAAAACTTAATCGTCACCAAACTTTTGAGGAAACCAGGGATTTGATTGACTATGGTAAAGAGAATATTGGCATAGATAGCATTAATCTAGATATTATCTATGGCCTCCCATATCAATCTGAAAAAGGATTAAATGATACACTAAATAAATTATATGAATTGCGTCCAGGTAGAATTGCTTTGTATTCATATGCCCATTTTCCTTCATTGTTCAGACACCATAAGGTTACTCCTCTTGAGGTTATTCCTATTGGGAATGAGAAATTAAAGCTGTTTCTATTTGCCCGAGAAAAATTATTAGAATATGGTTACACCCAAATCGGTTTTGATCACTTTGCCCTCCCTGAAGATGAACTAGCTAAAAGTTATGAAGATCATTCTCTAAGAAGGAATTTTATGGGTTACACAACTAAGGCAGGAACAGACCTCCTGGCTTTTGGATATTCCTCAATATCTGAATTTTCAACAAGTTATGCTCAAAATACGAAAAATCTTGAGGAATATACCAATATGATAGAAAAATATGGTACTGCTGTTGTCAAAGGAACAAGATTATCTGAAGATGATATACTAAGAAAAGAGGTAATAATGAATATATTATGTCAGGGCAATTTAGATTTGAGTTCTTTGGAATTAAAATTTGGAAAATCTGTTGATAAAATTGCCAATATAGCAAATCAATCACTCAAAGAGTATGAAAACATTGGATTTGTAAAGAAAAATGCAGAAGGATGGGAGTTATCTCCAACTGGTAATATTTTTGGGAGAATAATAGCCTCAAATTTCGATGCTCATTATGACAGTTCCAAACAATTATACTCACGATCAGTGTGAGATTCGTGGATGTGAAAATTATGGATAAAATGAAATACAAAACAATTATTGTGGGAGCAGGACTTAGTGGTTTAATTCTTGCTAATGAATTAATTAGTGAAGGTCATCTGAAAGAAGAATTACTAGTTGTAGAGAGAAATAATCGAGCTGGTGGATTAATTAAGACCACTGTTGAAGATGGTTATATAACAGAATGGGGGCCTGAAGGATTACGTGGAGGTAAACCAGGTACAAACAAGGTTTTTTCATTAATAGATGCAAAAGCAATGGAATTACCAAGTACAGTACCTGCAAGATATATTGTCCATAAAGGCAAGCTAAGGCAAGTACCCCATGGCATTATTAGTGCGATTACATCACCTCTAATCCCATTTTTTGGAAAGATCAGGATATTTTTTGAACCCTTTGTGAAAAAGAAGGCTGAAGATGAGACACTTAAAGAATTTATTATTCGTAGATTTGGTAAAGGAGTCTATCCTCTAGTTGATGCCGTTGTTTCTGGTATTTATGGAGGGACACCTGAAAAACTTAGTGTGACTCATGCGTTTCCATTCTTCAAATCTGCTGAGTTAAGTAGTGGATCTGTAATAATTGGCAGTATAAAGCAATTGCGAAAAGGAAAAAAGAATTCCGCAAATGAACAGAAACCAAAAGAAAAATCACCATTTCTAGTTAAACCCGAGGGTGGAATGAAAGAAATTGTTGATGGCCTTGTTGAAAAGATAGAAGTGAAATATGACTTTGAAGTTACAAAAGTATCGAAAAACAATGGAAATTACATTATCAAATCTGATAACGCTGAACATGAAACTGATAATCTAATTATTGCAACAGGAATAAATGGTGTAAGTCACATAGACCTACCCGAGATTGACAATATCGATACTGTAGATGAATCTCTTGTTTCTATTGTTTCCCTAGGATTTTCTTCTGAGAATATTCCATCTAAATACACGGGATATGGTTTTTTGGCACCTTCTAATGAGAACACCTTTGTTTTGGGAGTATTGTTTACAAGTCAACTTTTCCCTAATACAGCTCCTAAGGGCCAATCCCTGCTAAGAGTTTATGTTGGTGGCATTAATCATTTGGATAGAGCAACAATGAAGGATGATGAACTAATAGAAAATGTGTTGTTGGATCTTGAAAAGTTGATGGGTATCTCTCAAAAACCAAGTTATACTAGCATACAAAAGCATGCACCGAATGGAATACCCCAAATAACAATGGGACATCAGAAAATACTTGATTGGAAAGAAAGAGTCGAATCTCAAAACAAAAATTTATTCCTATCAGGGATTGGCTGGAATAGTATAGCTTGTGAGGCACTGATTAATGAAAGTATTAATCTGGCATCTGATATCAAGTTTTCTAAGGAGAAAGAACAATGACAATAACAAAATCTGAAAATATAAATTACTATAATTTTCCACCCCAAGTTTCCCATACCTTCCTAAAAAGGCTTAATTTCATAGTATGGTGTGCTGCAGGTTTGAATTTATCACGAATGGCCATCAATTGGTACCAGAATTATGATATTCTAGCAGCTATTTTTTCGATATTTCTCGCATTAGTGATTAGTCTTCCAGTTTCACTTTCAATTTTTAAAAAAGTCGTTAAAAAGACAAAAGAGAGAATAGATGAATTACCAGAAAAAAGTTGGGTTTTAACATTTCAATCAACAACAGGATATATTATGATTCTATTTATGACTATCTTAGGTTATTTGTTAAGAGTCCATTCAGAAATGTCTGATTTATCATTAGCATTTATTTATAACATTATATCATTTAAATTAATACTATCAAGCCTTTTTTTCATTATGTCAACTGAATAAAACAATATTTGATTGAATTCATGAAATTCACTTATAAGGTTCTATATTTATGTTCTCTAGTAAATCATAAGCTGCTTCTGAATATGCTCTTATCAAACCACCTTTCCCCAGATTAATCCCACCGTAGAATCTTGTAACTACAAGCAATACATTAACTAGACTTTTTCTCTCAAGGTTTTGCAAAATAACCCTACCTGCAGTCCCTTTTACCTCACCATCATCATGGAAATCTGACCTGATTTTCTCATTTTCCATCAAGACAAATGCATAGGCATTATGGGATGCTTTACTAAACTCCCTCTTCATTCCCTCTAAGCATCCTGCGATTTGGGCCTCATCAGAAAGTGGATAAATAGAAGCAATAAAGATTGACTTCTTCACTTTAATTTTAGGTCCACGGATTGGCTCATTAATCTGATGACGGGTCAGATCCACAACACTGATCTTGATTGAACAGATTTTAAGATGTGCATTGGATTTCATCAATCTATAGTTTTAGTAACAGTTTTTCTAGCATGATAATTATTTACTCAAAATTCCTAAATTTATTCCCAAATAGAAAAATATGCTGAAAGAATTACTGAAATTAGAAATTTGGCATTAAGAAAAAGTAATATAAGTTAAGTTATACTTCATTTTTCAATAAATTTATAATTTATTAGTTCAGATAAAAGCAATGAAATTATTTTCACAGATAGAGTTAGAATACCTTCAAGGACAACAATTAGGGAGGATTGCCACAGTTTCTAACGATCAATTGCCCTATGTTTCTCCAGTAGCTTTCGCATCAGACGAGAAGAGAATATACCTGAACATAGGAAATGATTCAAAAAAGGCTAGAAATATAAAAGATAACCCGAGGGTTCAATTCGTTGTGGATGATGCACCTACTTTCGATGACTTCAGAGCAATATTGGTTACTGGAGTAGGAGAATTGATTTCGAGTGGTAAATTCCACGAGACAGGTCGAGATCTATTATATGGTAAATATCCTAAGTATCAGGAACAATATCCTATTGAGGAAGGCGGTTGGAGTAAGTACATACTAGTTATAACACCAACCAAGATATTACACTGGGGTCCTCTAGATAAATAATATTTCTAATATTAAGAGTTTAATGAACTGAAAATATTGAGTTGACAGGATTGTAATATTCATTATTCTGTATTAAATAGATGGATGGCGCAGGCGAATAGGCATAGAACTTGTTTCAAATTTATTAATACTTTACAGTTTCTTCAAAATGTATGACGACTCTAGAACATCTTGAATGCACCTCTTGTGGAAATAGAGAAGATCACAAAATCCCCAATAAACTATGTACTAAATGCGGATTGGTTTTATATCCAAGATATGATTTGGAAAAGGCTAAAGAGACCTTAACGAAAGATTCTATGCACAACAGGAAGAGAAATATCTGGAGGATGCAGGAGATCATGCCGTGCAATGAACCTTATCAATTTACACTGGGTGAAGGTGGAACACCTCTGTTAAAATTGAAAAATAAAGACATCAACTTGTTTGTCAAGGATGAGGGGTTCAATCCCACTGGATCTTTCAAAGCTAGGGGTCTGTGCGCAGCTGTCTCACGTGGTGTGGAGCTTGGATTGACCGAATTTGTCATTCCCACTGCGGGAAATGCAGGTGCTGCCCTAAGTGCCTATGCTGCCAAGACCAATACAAAAGCTCATATTTATACCCCAAAAGATGTTCCAGATATGATCAGACAAGAAATGGTTGCCTACGGTGCAGAGATAAACCTAGTTGATGGATTGATAACTGATGCTGGAAAAAAGGCCAAGGAGGATAATAAGGACAACAGATGGTTTGATGTAAGCACCCTCAAAGAGCCTTATAGAGTAGAGGGGAAAAAAACCATGGGGTTGGAGTTAGCTGAGCAATTTAACTGGACACTACCTGATGTGATCATCTACCCAACAGGAGGAGGAACAGGAATTGTGGGTATGATCAAGGCATTTGATGAACTAGAAGAACTTGGTTTTATAGATGGAACAAGACCCAAAATAGTATCGGTTCAATCAACGGGCTGTGCCCCAATTGTCAGAGCCTTTGAGAACAATCTGAGATCTGCGGAACCCTGGGATGGTGCTGAAACAAAAGCAGCCGGACTGAGGGTCCCGGCAGCAATCGCAGATTATCTTATTCTTGATGCTATTTATTCAACAGGAGGAACAGCAATCTCAGTTCCCGATAATGAGATATTGATAGCAATGAAAAATGTAGCCAAAAAAGAGGGACTTTTTGTATCACCAGAAGCGGCAGCCACCTTTGTTGCTGCTGGGAAATTAATTGATAATGGTTGGTTAGATAAAGGATCACAGGTTGTATTATTTGACACAGCGTCTGGTTTAACAACACCCGAGATGTGGTAAATTCTTTAATTAATGTAAATTGTGATTAATTTATATTTTTTATATATAAAAAGTAGAATTAAAATATGAATAATTGAAAGGATTTTTATATCTAAAAAGTAGAATTAAAATTATGCAGAGTGTTAGCATAATCTTTGATAAATGGAAATCTAGATGGGTATCTTCTGTTCTTGAGGTATTTATTCTGTTCATGATTTCCGTCAAAGAACGATATGGTGGCGAACTTGTTAGTCTATCCCAAGAGTTTGTGGATGAAAATACCAAAGTTCCGACTGTGTATGCAATTATCAAGAGATATACAGGATCTGGAGTTCTGAAAGAATTCAAAACTGATGAAAAATCAGGGATTACCCGAGGTAAATCCAGAATTTATTATCGATTATCTGATGATGGTCAAGAACTGATTGATAAGATAAAGGAACACATCAATACAAAATTATTCTTACAGACATTGAATTTTGAAAAATTTAAGGAGAATTTAAAATGAGCGCTAATAATACATATTTAGAAAATTTCAATAGAATTATCAAGCAATTTGATATCCCAACGAAGAATGAGATTACAAAGGCGATTATTCAATCCATAAGTGATCTAGATCTTGAGAGCAGTAGTTTTGAAGAGATATCAAACAAATTAGGTACTCCAAAAGAGTATGTTGAGGAATATATCAAGGAGATGAATATTGTGTCTCCAAAGAGCAAGATAAAACTTTTAGATAGATTGGAACTTTCATTTGTGGTGATAAAAATTCTACAAATCTTAGGTGTCATTATAGTACCAATGCTTTTGATAACCGAAATCAGGTGGAATGGTGAAAATATAATTTACAGCATAATTTTGTACTATGTAATTCTGATACTAGTTTTCTTGATAACTCATAAAATTAGTCAACGAGCGTTAGCTTCAGTACAAAATTTTGGAGAATTCTATTACAAATCTTTTGTCATCCTTTCACTTTTTATTTTCAGCAATATACTTCTAGATGACTACGTAATTGGGTTAAATCAGTATTTCAGGGTTAATATAACATTTATTCCTTTCTTTGGTTTTGGTATCTTTCTATTCTGGATTTTACCAATAACAATTATGTCAGGACTGAAATATACAATGATCAAGGAAAATTTGATTATACCAGAAAGTCACCCATTAGGACCACATCTTGATAACCAGTTCAAAAAAAGAATTACGGATATCACCAAGGTTGTGATAGCTCTCAATTTCTTTATTATGTATCTAAACAGAGATTTTACAACATTTTACATATTATTAATAATTACGATTGTAGTCATCCATACTGAGTATCTACTTGTGTATAAATCGATCCCAGATTATTATAAAACAAAATTGAGAGAACTAGTAAAACTAAGTATAATACTTGGTCTTATTTATTTGATCTCTTATTGGTTAGATAAAGTAATTTGGGCAGGTTATTGAATATAAGTAATTCCTGCAGAAATGAGCTGATTTCATTAATTTGTTGGCAATATACTTTATCTTATTCTTCCACCGAATCATCATTCTCATGATCTCTGAGCAAACCAATCAAGATCACTAATCCTTTTTATCATACAATGTATTTTTAATGAATGACTACTATTAATTCCTATGACATTTCTACAAGACCTCGTCCACTGTAAGGAACACTGTATGCAAGAATACAGGGATGATTGGATGTGTGGATTAAAAAAACACACTGATGAACACACCCAAGGATGCTACTATGGCACACTAAATTGGAGTCCAAAATTTGAGATAGAGGAAGATGAGTTCTTCAAATTACCAGATCCAGATGATTATGACAAGGCTGAGTATAATTATACTATGGAGGAACTGGAAGAAATGATGTCAGTTGAAGAAGAAGACGTGTAATTCAAAGCCTTTTGTACTCAACCAGATTTAGATCTCTTATAATCGTTATTTCATAAGTTTCGTGGATAACACAGGCCTTTTTGATTTTATCAAAATATGGTTCTGACGAGAA
>JAAFKL010000406.1 GCA_021399405.1 Candidatus Heimdallarchaeota archaeon
CGAAATTATATCCATTTCATCTTGAATGGATTCAGTCATAAAACAAGCATATGCAATTCTTTTCTTAACTTTTTTCTGTGATGGTTAGGTGATTTCAGAATATTTCCATAATATTATTCAATCGTTCTTAATGAATATAAGAAGGTGTCTTCTTTATTATTGCGACAATTGTCTATGATAATTCTTCAGAAGTGACTGCAAATCACAGAAACTGAGATAGATTTTATAGTGAGAAAATACTCGACCCATTGTGCAATTAGAATCGAAGGGCAATGTAATGGGTAATATCCTCCTCATTCTAATCATTCTAATTTCCACATTCAGGTTAACAAGTGAATCAGCTATAATACCAACTATGGGTGCGATATTGGCAATATTTGCCACCATATTGTACACAAAACGGATACTTGCAATTTCTCATGAGGTAAGAACTCCTCTCTCGGATACCCTAATCACTTTATCCGGTATCAATGTAGCGTTATTTCTTTTCTATCCCTTAACCCAATTATCATTCCTTTTAAATTTCTCCTATGGAAATTCTTTGGTTTTACTAGCTGTGGGTGCGGTATTTAAGTTGCTCCTCCTTGATCAAGCTATCATAGAGTTATGGCATCAAATAACAAATGCCATTCACTATCTAATTGATTGGTCGTCTAGCAAATTTATTAATTTTATCAGATTATTGCTAACTGTTTTATCTCTGATTCTATTCACATATCAAACTGAAATAGACCTTTTAGTTAATAATCACTATAGTTTTTCACTTTCATTGGTATTAATCTCTTTGGTGATATTTCTCTCATCATTTAACTCATGGGGTGGAAAATATAGAGGAATAAGATTTGCTGTATTTATGGCCACATTATTTTTAATAGGAAGGATAGGATTATTGCCACTTATCCAAGATAAAGTATCCCTGCTGATTCTTATCCTTTCCATAATGGTCTGGTCAATTTCTCTCCCCTATCTGAGAAAAATATCAACCGACACGGCAAGAAGAGTATGGTATACTATCAAAAGCGTATATTTTTTGATCCTAGAACACAAAAAAACAATCTTTCATATACTTGCATTTATCTCATCAATTATTGCTCTTGAATTTGTTTCTGTTACACCGATTATTGGTTTAATCCCCCTTAATGTTTTATCCTTTACAATTTTACTATTTTTAGGGATATATCCAATAATATTGAATCTTCTAAAATCAATTAGTGTAGCCTTGAAAGATTTATTTAAAGATATAATTTACCTTCTCAAACAATTTGTAGGCTGGATAGGAGAAAATTATATTCTATTTTCTCGGATTCTAACAATGTTTGCCAGTTTAATATTATTAATTTCCCATGGTTTTTCTCCTCAAATTTACAAGATAATAATTGCCTTAACCTTAATCATATATTCAATTTTCCCATTAATCAGCTCCCTAGTTAATTGGATCTGGAAAACTTTGTCGACTTTCTTCAGCAATACTATTCAAATACTCTCATTTTATGGGAATTGGGTTATAAATAACAAGTTCTTATTCAGTAGATATCTTTCCATTGTATATGCATTAATTGCTTTGATTATAAATATATTTTCTCCTTCAGAATACTATCCACCCGTAATTTTCATCCTACTATTGTACTCTATCAGCCCACCTGTCTACAATTTTATCCAAATATCTTATCGGTTTATTATTGAAAACCCAAAAGCTTCCTTGCAAGGATTATCCTTCTTACTAGGAATTGTTGCCATTTTCATTATCCCTACTGATAAAATTTTTGGGATACAAGTAAATTTCGCAGTTTCTGGCTTCTTTTTTATAATGTCAGTATCTCCCTGGATATCCAGGTTAATCAGTTCAATATATCATATATCTAAAAACATCTTACAATATCTATACGGAAAATTCAATTCAATCGACAAGATACTTCCTGTATTTGCTGTAATATTGATAATATTGCCAAAGAACTCTGATATTAAATTGTATCCCTCCATAGCTATTTATGTCTTGGCCACCATTTTACTTGCACTCTCATGGAATCAATTATTAATGAGAATAATTGATTCACTTGTATTTGGTGTGGTCTCTATTGCATACAGCATTCTCAACCTACTTTTTTCATTCTTCAGATTCCTTTATCATCTTGGATTTTTTGGTTGGCTTAAAAGACGATTAACAAATCTATTCTCAAGTATATATCGTAATTTAATACTTCTCGCATTATGGGGTGTGGCTATCGTTTTTGTATTGTTAGGAGTAGGTGTAATTTTTCCAGGGATCTTTTCCCTTTCACAATTGATTTTCTCGGCAATTATTGATGAGAAATTGATTTCATTCATTATCGGTGTATTCTTGATCGCAATTGGTATTTTGACATTCAAAGAGGTCTTTGCTCGTAGATCTAAATTAAGGAAGCTGATGAGATGACTGAAATTATTAATAAATCTTGGAATACAAGACCCTATGTTATTATCTTATCAATTATTGGAGTTGTATTTACAATATTTTATCTTGAGATTGGTCTGACTTTAATCGCCTTTTCAGGTCTCTTAACTGCTGCTGAATTTATCAGAGAGAGATTGAAGAAGATTGGAGCGGAAAGTTGGGCATTAGGATCAATTATTGTAGGTTTGGGCTTCTTATTTTTCACCATTCCAGTTATCGGGTTTGCATGGTCCTTTATCTCGACATCAAATGAAATAATCTTGGTAGTGATTGGGGTTATTTTGATGATAATCGGTTATACCACTGAATATTTTGATCTAAACGTAAAATTATTGAATTTCATTGAAAATGTGAAAATCCAATACCATAAACTCATTCAAAAGATTAAAGCAAAATTTCTTCGGTCTGTTTGGACAATTTCAGCAGTATTCAGTTTCACGTTATTGATACTTTCATATTTCTATCCTGTAATTTTAGAACCCCTATCAGGTATATTACCCAATTATCAAGCATCAAGTAGATTATTACTGATTTCTCTGGCGGTTCTTTTCCTCTTGATTGAATATCGAGAATTCATGGGATTTATGTTTGTTCGTTTTGGTGAATTTCTCACTCTTCTAATGAGAGGTATCATTCGCAGGCTTGTTAATATTAAAGAATTCTTTGTTATATTATTTAAGAAAGGTAAATCACTCCTGCAATCATCTATTACTTTTTTAAAAGACATAATCGTATTTTCATTTGAGAATACATTCATTATAGGATTCTCTTCATTCTTAATTTTTGGGATTCTATCCCTCCTCTCAAAAGATCTGATCTTGAGTTCATTATCAGTCATCAGTCTTATAATATCACTCGGATTAATTCTCGTTAAATATGAACAAGCAATCAATGTAAGGGTAAGAACGACCCAGCAAACTGCCTATAAATCCGCTTTTAGGATAAAAAATCTAGTTATGAGGAAGAAATTTGTAAATTGCCCAAATTGTGATTTTGAAATAGTTAAGGATAGTATAAATTGTTTAAATTGCAATGAATCATTACCCAAATGCATGATTTGTAAGGATTTACTGAGAAAAGATCAAGAATTTGAAGAATGCCACAATTGTGAATATCATTTCCACAAAAATCATATTGATAAATGGATCCAAATCCTTCCAAAATGCCCAATTTGTAAAACTGAATGGCAGTTAACCTAGTATTATCAGTGCTTTTTTTTTCAAAGGGAATTTTCAGTCAATTTTTCTCTAATCAAGAATAAAATCAATTATTTCATCCAATAGATTCCTTACAAAAAGTCTATCAATCTCTTCAATCCAATTAATGGTGCTAATTCTTGCTTTAATGAGGAAACTTAACTTATTAGAATCAGAAATTATTTTTTCAGCACTGGGAGTGAAATACATCGTTAATAAAACAATTCTCTCGATTTTATCTTCATAGGATACGATTTTGAAGGTGTAAACTAATGCACCCAGGGGAAAATCTGATTTTACTGATACTGGCAAAGGTCCAAATAAACCTTCTTGATAATTTTCACTATTCATTATCAATGTTGAGTAGAAAATAATATTTTTTAGGGTATCATTTTCATCAATTAATAGTGAATTAATGTGTGTAGCCACCATGGGGCCCATAGACCCTGAATAATATGCGCTGATTGAAAGAGCTCTCTCAAGCTCTTCATGTGAAGAGCCAGAGTAAATTTCTGTTTCTAAACTCCGATCAATGTCAATAGTTTTGGGTTTCTTCAAACCAACTTTTTCTGGATCAACATTATTGAAAAGCTCAATATTCTTATTCCGTGATATTAAAGTTAGCATTGTTTGATCAAAAAGGGTTGTTATGTATTTTTCGGGATAAATGAAAAATAATTCGAGTTTCAAATCCTTAGGAATTGATTTTATTTTGCTAAAAACCTCCTCCTCTGAATATAATCCCCACAGATTTGGATTAGGTTTAATGGTAATATTCTCTAAGTCTAACAAAAACATATCAGTATTATTTTTTTGACATTGATCCAATATCGATCGGCTCTGATTGTTAATTTCCTCTCTTAACGTAGCAGATGAATGAGCTCTAAGTTCAGCCAGAAAATTAGAAATTATTAAACATCCAATTCCTATATTGGATAACTCTTCCACACTTGGGGCTATGTCATCAATTGAAAATTTCCTTAATAATTCTGATAATTGAGCATCGCTTATTGGTTTGGAAACAAAATCAGTAGCTCCAAGCCTCAATGCCTCTGAAATAGTATTTCCTTGGGTCATCCCTGAGAGCATGATTATCTTAACATGGTGTGATATTTCCCTAATTTTTGATAAAACCTCGAGACCGGATAAATTTGGAAGTATTATATCAAGAAATATAATATCTGCTGAAATTGATTCTATAGAATCTAAAAACTCCATCCCGCTCCCAAATTTATGTGTCACTACATGACCTTCTTTTACAATCATAGCTGAAAGTGTTTCTCTGACAAAAAAACTATCATCAATAATTATGCATTCAAGTGTCATCAGTGACTAATTTCTATATAATTGCAAGCTTAATATTACTTTGTTCAGTGTATTGTTTAGATGATTTATCTTTATCTCTTTATTCAAAATCACTTTAGATCATCTAAAATGGAATTGACTATACCTATTCCTTTGGTTCTTCCTTCTCTAAAAATTATTCTCTGCCCAGATCGTATATGTTCAGGCCTATATAAAAATTCAAATTCTACAATGGCCCTATCTCCAGTTCTGATTTGTTTAGAATCAATAGAAGTAATTCTAGCTGCTTGAGAGATGCTTTTACAATGTATTACTGGGGTATAACCCTCTTTAATTGTTGTTGAATGGTATAG
>JAAFKL010000080.1 GCA_021399405.1 Candidatus Heimdallarchaeota archaeon
ACTTTGTCTGGTTTGGTTTTTTTCCCTAATTCCTTCCTTAAGTCAGCAATTTCCATTGCCTTGGTTAGAGAATTATCCCAAACGTGGACACTACCTGAGATTCCATATAGGCCAATCTTGACGGAAGTATAAATAAAATTAGCTAAAAAATCGCCCAATTGGGCCAAATTTTTCGATTTCAGAATATTTCGGAGTGATTTACTTTCTAGTTCTTCTTTTAATCCAACTAAAGTCATTGATTTGTCACTATAAATATTCATCTTCAAAGGCTTTCTTAAACTGTTGAGTATTCTCAATTAGCTTTCTTGCTGCCTTTACCAATGTATCTTTTGGGTCTGCTTTCCCTTCAGTTCTGATTTGGAAGATTAAACTATCTTCAAAGGTTCTATCTCTAGCATATCCTGCTAAAACCACGCCTTCTTCCTCTAGTGTCAAGATACGAAGAAGATTGAACAAAGTATGTGGATCTTCTTTAACCTGGAAACGAATGTAATTGTCTTCTAAAACTTGAATTTTGATATCCATCGGCTTCATTTGTATCTAAATCCTACTGTTCTTTATTCTCTTCTTGATCTTCAAAAGTACTTCGTTCATGATCATTACTGGCGTCCACAAAAACTATTTTTCCTCCATCAAATCCAAAACCACCGAATTTCTCATCGTCAACACTAGGAATATCTTGTGTTGAGGTTGGTGTAATTGATAAATCTTCAGCGATCTCAATTATTTGTTCCATAACTTTGTTGGGATCATCAGTGAAATGTAAATTTCCATCCTTTTCTGATAATAACTCATTGGCAATCCCAAGTTGAAGAACCTCATCATGGGCTCTACCTGTCTTCATACTAACAATACTTGCAAAATTTTGAATATCTTTATTTTGATCTCGAGGTGCATTGTTAATAGAGTGGAAGCCTATATCTTGTATTCTTTGCAACTCATCTAATGAAATATTTGAAACAATTGTTTTACTATCAGTAAGATCTGAGTGATAATTGTAAGATTTTATTATTTGAGAGAGAAATTTGGTTTGGATTTGAGACTTGAAAATAAAAAGGAAAAGTCCTTGTTCATAATTATAATTTCCGTTCTCATCTTCTGTAGTAGCCCTAATTAACTGTCCTTGCAGAATTTGCAAATTCATTACTGTTTTCTCCAGTTCTGCTTTATTTGCCTCAAGTGTTATAGTGATTTTGTCAATTTTCATATCTAATTCTGTATCGACATCACCAATAATACGCATATAATAATCGAGTAGATCCTCTAACTTAACGTCGTATGGGCGTTCAAAATGGAGTTTACGCCTTGGTTTTCTTTGTTCACCAGACTTTTTCGTTCGGGGCATGTTAATCTATTTGATGAAATTTCGACCGTAATCAATTGCCGTGTTTCGGGTTTGTTTCCATCCACAGCTTACACATTGAAGCGAATTACGTTTGTGTTTTTCTGCGGGTTCACCACATTTTTCACATAAAGTATAAACCACACCTGAGTCATTTTTCTTGGACTCAAGTTGCATGGGAATTGATTTAGCATCAATGACTGTTGCTCTCACAACATCTCCACTAGCATAAAAGTTATCAAATGATCTAGTGAAATCTCTAGAAGCATCTGAAATGTGCATAATTGCAGAGTAGGCAGGTTCTACTTTCTCACCATTGATGAAAATAACATCAAATCTGGCAACGCTGCGTCCTGCTTTTATTACTACGCCAATAACAGTATCATATCTTCTTGGGACTCGACTACCCTTTGGTAATGCGTAAACCTTGGCCCTATAACTTTGTTTATCAACATATACCTCTCCAAATACTGAGGCTTTTACTTCATGATCATCTATATGAGTACCAAAAGATGGCAGAAATTCCTCTTCAATTGCAATTTTTGCTGAAGGAAATACTAATTTCTTCTCCTTTGCCTTCTGTTCATTTTTTGTCATTTATATACTCCTACAACTAATTACTTTCTTTGTAGTATAATTAATCTTGTTTATATTACGACAGGATTATCTAATACTGATAAAGATTCTTTGAATAATTTAATTAAATTCGATTGCGTATAGTTGTTACTAAACGAAAAGTGATTATGCGACTAACATTCTTATCAATATGATTTGCTTTTTCTTACACAAATGATTTATGTTGTGTGTCTATCTTCTATTATATGGGATATGAAATCAGAACTTATAGTGAAGAGTATTTAGAGAAACAGGTTGAAATTGGTTCATCAATTCTCAATAATTGGTTAGGGGCTCAACAAACGCCATTAGAATCATTGCGCAAAGCTTTCTCCAAAGAAGGATTTGATCCAACCACAAAATTCTATGCTTTCCAAGACAATCAAATTGTTGGTTTCTTAACATCCGGTGTCAGTGATACAGTTGCAAATATGGAATTTCCAATTGTTTTACCTGAACACGAAGCTGCTGAAAATCTTCTTATTGAAGCTGCATATTCAAGTTTCAAAAATCGCGGAATTACACAGGTAATCAGCCGTGTATCACCAAGGTGGGGTAAAACTGTTGATTTTGCAAACAAACATGGTTATGAGAAAAAAGATGTTCTCTGGATAAGTTCTAGATTATATGTCAAAGATTTCACATTGAATCCAGATACAAATGATGTTCTCAATGTAGACATGAACATGGATCTTGATGAAATTAAACCGATTTTAGTTGAATTAAGAGAAATGTCCTCTACGGCAGTTGATAGTTATTTTGATAGCTTGAAAAAAATAGCTGAAAGGATCACAAGCTGGGTAATTATTCGGAAAGATGGAAAAATTGTTGGTCACGATGTTTTAGTTCAAGATAAATTTGATTCAAATAAGGCTAGAATGAATGCCATTTACACTTCTGGTGATGATGCTGAGTTAATTCGTGATAAAATCATGGGAGCTCATGTAAAAGCTGCTAAAGAAAATGGAATAAAATACATAGATAGCTTCTTTTGGGGTCCGACAGAACACATGTCTCAGGATTACGCGAAATATGGGTTTGAGATATCTGATGTTACATCATATTCCAAAAAATTGTAAAATTTCGAATTCCGTTTAATTTCCATTTTTGTGATATTCTATAATTATGTATCACATGGCTAGATAAAGCAATATATTTCAAATATAGAGATTTATGCAATACTTTCGATTACCTCTGTGTGGAGAATAAGTTTATATCGCGAACAATGAAAATGAATTATGGATCGTTTACTCCGATTATCACTTGTTTTGCAAAATTTAGGATCTATAAAGGGTGAAAAGAATTTTCAAAAATTGATCTATTTATTGCAAAGTTATGGGGATGATATTGGATATAGTTTCAAGTGGAATGTATTTGGTCCAGTATCATTCCAACTCGAGAATGATATTGAAGAAGCAATAAACATGGGGTTTATAGAGAAACTAGGTGGTGAGGTCCCAGTTTATAATTCAAATGTTGACTCACAAAAATCACATTTTTGGAAAGAGAGATCTGCAAACATCAGCATGTCGGACAAACTGATGGTGAAAATTAGAGATGTTGGTCAATTGCTTGAACACTCTCAAAAATATCCAAACCAAATCGAAATATTAGCCTCAATAGATTATTTACAAAAAAATGAGGGGTTATCAATTAAAGAAGCTAAGAAAAATTTCAAATCTATGGTTGGAGAAAGATTTACTCAATCTGAAATTAATGCTTCAATAGAATTACTCGATATTTTGTAAAGCATTAAAAATAACTACGTAATGAAGATTGTTCCCATCTATACTCTTCAAATCGATCCATAAGAGGTTTAAGGGAAGTTTCTAATTTCTCTGTATCTTTTTTATGACTAAAGAACAAAAATCTATGATAAGTGTGACCTGAAATATGAGGAAGAAACGTATGACCATATTGTCTATTAGTTGGATCATCTAATTGGCCTTTTGAATTAATCAAAAGTATGGTGTTTTTCAAATTTCCTGCATCAGTAAATTCATCAAATTTATTGTTTATTGCCTTGGGTAATGGTTTTACTAAGGATTGTTTTTTGCTCTCAACATATACCCAATGATCTCGCTCAAACCAGTGCTCTGCAGGTCTTTCTAATTTTTCCTTTAACTCATTAAGTAAATTGAATTTTTCATTTTCAGTCTCATCCATTTCCTTCCCAATTGTTGACGTGAAATAAAAAGGGCCCATTTTACGAATTGATTCCCGCTTCAATAAAGGATCTTTCAACCAGCAATCACAATCTATCAATTTTGATTTTAATTGAGAAAAGAATGTCGAATCAGTGAAATCCAATATCTTCTTTGGTTCATCCAAATATGTATCTGGTAATTCCCACGGAGGATCTTGGGTGGAGATTTGAAAATATGCCCGTCTTAACCCTGCTTCGAAACCTACCACAGTTCGATTCAAATAAATGGTTTGATGCATTCTATGTCTAGCCAATAAGAATTGTTCAACTGATTCAATACCTTTGTTGTGTATTGCCATGGCATCATATTTTTGACCTCCAACCTTTATCCTATAAGGATAAAGTGAATCTAATAATCTTGGCTTATCAAACCTACCATAATCAACTCCACAAAATACAGAGTCTCGAAACAAATAATCCATTCGATCAGCGTCAATTGCACTACTGATTAGGAAATTCGAGAACATTGGAACTTCAAGGTTGAAATAAACACCTTCTATCAATCCTGATATATCCGGAACTAAATCATCCAATATGTGCCCAAGATCTTTTTCCAAGATAGCAGCAGATATTTGTTCGTGCTTGAATGATTCAGAGATTAACTTCGAGTCAGCCATCCATTTGATAGCAGGCTCTAAATTATGACTGTATGGTAGGTGCCCTAGATCATGACACAATGCTGCAAGACGAGTGACTTGAAGTGAGCGATCACTAAATACGTTATCGGCATCAATATCTCCACAGAGATCCGGATTTCGAATCCAGTTATTGTAGGCAGCATCGAACATCAAAGTAACATTGTGTAGAACACCGAGAGAATGTGTAAATCTGCTATGGGTTGCACCTGGATAGACATATTCTGCAATACCCAATTGACGCACATCTCTCAATCTTTGAATATACGGAGATTCCAAAACCTTCGATTCTAACTCAGTTAATCTGATAAGACCATGTATGGGATCTGCAATTCTCTTTTCAATGTTCAAATGATTAACCGGATTATCCAATCTAACTTTCCTACTAGAAACTCTCTCTAATTTAAATTCCACATCATCGGTTATATAAATTTAGATTCGATCTTTATCAAAATATAGGGATTTAATAGATTGAAAAATACTTTGAACTACGAATACCTTAATTTTCAGATGGTTTACTGGAGATCAATGTCGACCATTGATTTACCTGAGAAATATGCAGAGACTAGCTTTGTACCAAGATTCCGAGACTCTGATAGCATGGGGCATGTGAACAATTCCATTTTTTCAGTATATATTGAAACGTCTCGTTTTGAATGGATGAAATCCTTAAAAGAACAAGGTGTAACTGATTGGATGAGTTTTATTTTAGCAAGGGTTGAAATCGATTTCGTAGCTCCAATTCTATTAAGTGATAAAATATCAGTTGTTATGTGGGTTGGCAAAATTGGAAATAAATCATGGGATTTTAATTATCGTATAATTAATCAAGCAAGAACTAAATTATTTGCCAAAATTCGTTCTGTTCAAGTTGGGTATGATTATGATCAAAATTCGTCCAAAGTCTTGAGTAGTTCAGTTGTGGAGCAATTGAATTTATTGCATAACAATAACTAAAAATTCTATGTTCCTTACATTATACAATTTAATTATTATTCTCAAATTCAATTGTGATTAGAGAATATAGGGTCGAGGATCATCAGGAAATCATAGAGATTTGCAAAGAAATTTGGGAGGGGAATGATTATTTGCCATTTGTAATTAATTCTATGGTAGAGGACCCTACATGTCATCCGACAGTTCTCATTGATGATAACAAAATTATGTCAGTTGTCAATCTACGATTATTCAACAAGGATATTGGATGGAGTGAAGCATTACGTACACATCCGAAATATCGAGGAAGAGGATTTGCTTCAAAATTACAGAATCACCAAATTCAGCTTGCAAAAGATCTTGGTTGTAAAGAAATTTGGTTGTCAACAGGGGAGAGCAATGTTGCCACTAGAAAAATCCTCGAAAACATGGGTTTTAGAGAAAAGAATAAATTCTATTTGCGAAATATTACTGATTACAAAAGCATATCAACTTACCCTGAAGTTGAGAAAATCAATATATCTCGTGCAACTGAGTTACTTTCTAAACTCGAATTTCCTTATTTATTTGGTCCATTCAAGGTCTTCCCTATTGAAAGTGACTATATCAGGTACTACCAAAATCATATTTATTGTATAAAAAATCGAACTTTGCTAACAGTTAAAGAAAGTACTGAGAGAGATAGCGATCTCATCTTAGGATTTAATGGTAATTTTGATGATTTAGAGGAGGCAATAGAATTTGCTGCTTCATTCAATTACCAAACTATCAAGTTGTTTACGCCTTCAAGTACGAGTTTAAAGGAAGATCGGGTGTTCAGATTAATGAATTACACATTAGGATGAATTATACTTTTGTCGATAGATAGCTTAATTTTGAACTTCTTAGCTATCAAATTATGGCAGCAATAGAGCTACCGGAAAAATACTTCTCCACTCATTTTCGACCAAGATTTCGAGATACAGATAGAGTTGGACATGTTAATAATGCCGTGTTTGCGACATATATTGAGATTGCAAGAGTTGATTGGTGGACCAATATCAGGAAAAGGCACAATGGAAATCCAATGAGTTTTATCCTGGGAAGGATTGAGATTGACTATCGAGCCCCAATTCATTTGGGAGATGAATTAACAATCTCTATGTGGGTTACTAGGTTTGGAAATAAATCATGGGATTTTACTTTCTTGGTTTATAACAAAGAGAAAACTCGCCTACATGCAGAAGCTAAAACTGTGCAAGTGGGCTATGACTACAAAGAAAATAAGACTATTGTAGTTAATGAAATCACAAAAAAATATCTAAATGAGATTTACAATGATTGAATTAGCAAAGGAAAGAATTCAATTTTAATTGTATTGTGTACAAATTAATTTACTCCTTGAAGTGGATATAATATAGATGATCTAATCATGAAATATGTGGTTCAAAAATATCTAGATGAGCTCTCAATAATAATTAGTGAAGCCATAACAGATAATATTTCAGAAACAGATCTTCAATTCAAACATTTTTTTTCAGGTGCTGCAGCTTATGTGAAAGACAAAATATTTTGTACCTACACACCTTCTGGAATTGCTGTAAAAATACCAGCTAATGAAAGAGCAAAATTAATTACTTCTAAAAAAGGAAGTGAATTACGATATTTTCCCAAAGCTCCAATAAAAAAGGATTATATTGTCTTAGGGAGTGAGATTGTTGATAATACAAAAGAATTGAACCTTTGGATCAATGTAGCATTCGAATATGCATGTATGGATTAAGCAATGGAAAATCATATTTCACATTAATTGAATACTTGATTCTTTCAATTTAACATTCTTTAAAGCTTGTAGAATTAATTCTGGTTTTTGAGCACCGTATATTGAATACTTATCATTAATAATATAGAATGGAACTCCTTGAACACCCATGTAGCGAGCTGTGTTAACATCATTCAGGACTTGTTCTTTCTTGGTGTCATTTTTTAGTGCTGCTTCAAAATCATTAATTGAGATATTAAATTCTGTTGCTAACTCTTTCAACACATCTATATCACCAATATCTTTCCCTTGGTTAAAGAATTCATAAAAAATCCTTTCAAT
>JAAFKL010000407.1 GCA_021399405.1 Candidatus Heimdallarchaeota archaeon
CAGAAGAGATAAAAGAGACCATTCTGGAAAGAATCAGGTTATTAAATCCTCCAGATTTTCTTGTGGGTACAGGTAAGACTAACGCAGAGTCGGTAAATGCACTTCCAATTCTCAGAGAGTTGCAATCATTGAATGATGAATTGAAGGATTAGATAGATTGACAAATATATTTGCCATAAATAGTTAAATAGGAAAATCACTGTTATTAGTATAGATAGTTATGAATGAAAGCAAGTATAACATCAAATCATTTACACCTGAATATGAATTAAGGAAAAGAGACACTCTAGAAAGTATAGTTGGATTTACTATAATTTGGTTAGTCATCAACTTATTTGTTTTCTTGATATCATATTTTGACAATACTGTTCCATATCCCGATCCAATATATTGGGTACTGATAATCTCCACTCCAACAATAATAATTCTCTTTGTGATATCAGTTTGGATGATCAAATTATATTACTATTCCATTTCTTTCGAGATCATAGATGATGAAATTCATGTAAACAGAGGGATAATAACCAAATCAAGAAAAATAGTACCATATAGAACAATCACTAATATTGATATACGACAAGGTCCGTTTGACAGAATTTTTAAAATTGGAACCATCGAAATTCAAACTGCGGGATATTCTGCAGGAAAAACAGGTCCTGAAGAGAAAATTGATGGAATTGCAGCTGATCAACTGGATAAATTGCAAAAGATAATAGTTGAGAATGTGAGGAAAATAAGAGGAACACCAGGATTATCCCATGATAAGGATGAGGAGACTGATGATATATTTGGGTCCATACTAATCGAAATCAAATCTCTGAAAGAATTATTAATCTCAAAGTTGAAATAAAACCAATATTTAAAATCAAATAAATTAAATTTGCTAAATTATAAGTTATAAAAATATATGAAAAATTGTATGAATTTTTAAGTGGTGATTTTCACTGCAATATTGCTATAATATATGAAATTATTGCGATTAGTGGGGTTATTATTTTTTATTTTCATACTGTCAGTACAGTATATACATCAAGTTGATTCTACTCCAATTTTAACCCAAGATGAACAAAAGCAGGCTATCACCAACTCTGAAATATTTGATTTAAAGTTTGAATCTAAATATCCAAAAATTGCATTTGTTTATAATTCATTTAATGCAGCAGCATATGATGGGTTTTATGAGGGTTATAAATATTCTACCACTCTGGGTAGATATGGGTATCCCAAGCTTGATGCAGCACAATTCTTCATAAGAAAACCTATAAACAATTGGAGCACCTCTAGTCCGGTCAGTTTCATTAATAATCTAATAACTGATGGTTATCCAATTGATAAAATATCTTACATAACAGATGAAGATGTACATTATGGGAATTTGTATGATGACAATGGAACCCCTCTTTACTCAACTATAATATTTGTACACAATGAATATGTCACTCAAGATGAATACTACAACACAATTAGGTTCATAAAAAGTGGTGGAAATGTAATAATATTGAATGGCAATGCTTTCTTTGCAGAAGTAGACTATCGAGAGGAGCATAATGATGTTTACCTAGTTTCTGGACATGCATGGGATTTTGATGGCGAAAACGGAACAAAGCCAACCACATACTATAGGTATTGGGAAAATGGGCTTTCACCTGAGCATTTCAATTTTATTGGCAGTCGATATTGTACCTTTAATAAAGGGACTATTACTATGGGAAATTTCAATGGGAATACAAGTAACCCGCATCCCATAGCCGAAAAAATGAAATCTCTAGGACTTGATACTGTGGGTCACAATATCCCTAGCCACGAAGAAAATTGTCTAATAACTCCAAACTATCATGAAATTGCAAACTGGGAAAGCGATTTTTCCCAACCTCATAGAGGAATAAAAATGTATGAATTTTTCCCTTTTGGGCCGATTGGTGGAAGTTTAATACATTTAGGATTGTATAGTACTGATTTCATTGCTATCGTCAAGATATGAGAAAAACAATCTTAACAATGATATTACACCAAGATGACCAATTAATGACGCCTTGGATTAAATATCCTGTACATAACGCAATTCTAAAAGATAATATAATTCTTGATTATAATTCTTATCTACCCGTAAATGTATTCATAAATGATATTGAATTTCCTGAACTTAAAAAAGGGGCATCATTGGATTTCCTTGCTGAGGGAAAGCATAATTTGACAATTATATTTCTAGATAAAACAACACAATTATCAAGATCTGTTATATTTTCAATAGATAGAACTGCACCTCAATTATTATTCACCTATAATGAAAGTCTACCAATTTCTGATCCACGAAAAAATATTCCAATAAAAGTAGAGATTATAGATGAAAATCCAGAAGTATTAGTGTATGTTGTACCAACTGATATTAGAAAATTTGAACCAGGCGGTGGAGTGGTGTTTCAGAATGACCAATTTAACACTATATTGGATATTGATACTTGGGAATATGATGATTTCTCACTAAGAGTTCACGGGTTTGATTCAGCAGGTAATTTAAATGTGCAACATTTTATATTAAATAATAATATCACCAATCAAGTAGTTAAACAGCAACAACCGAAACTAGTCAGATCCGCTCTGAATACATTTTCTATTTATATCCCCAAAACACCGAATGTTTTGGCTACCTTGCAAATTTCAAGTGATTTTGGTAAAACATGGAGCAAAACAGCTTTTGTGGATTATGATACAGACACTCAAATTGCCAACTATACGAGAAAGGAAGATCGATTGTGGTACAGAGTCGCCATTCGGATTAGAGATCGAACAGATTATATGCAGTCTATTAGATCTTATCAGTGGGATGTAAATATACCATATATAGCAGAAAACAATTTCACCAACTCAGTTAAAACTGGTGATACATTTGAGTTCAGGCTAAATAAAGACCATTCTTCCGAAGTAAGATATCAAATTGAGTTACAACAAAACAATGGGGTTATTGATACATCTCCAATCTCATCCTTTGATGCTTTAACTCAGCTAATATCCTATGAAATTCCAGATGTAAGTTTCGGAGAATATATATTATTTGTTAAATTCCTATCCAACTATCTAAATTCGTCATATTCATTCCCAATTGTGATCAATTACCAATTAATGGCTACCAATATTGAATCTATAACCGAATTTTATAATTTAATAGAGGGTACAGAGGTTAGTATTTATCATGAATTGATGGAACAGGCAAAATATATTGAATTGTGGTCAAATGGAGAAAAATACGATACCATATTGTCTAATAAATATGCAAATATTCTAGTTAATAATCCAAACTTTTCTATTTTTATTGTTAAAGAATTTGATATTGAAAACAACCTTATTCGGGAGACTACAGTTACAATGCACTTGGATCCCCTCATCCCATCAATTTCAGGGATGAGCAATTTTGTTGCAAGAGAGAACGAAGAAAAAATTATCGAATGGATTATTCGTGGAGAAACTGGCGGGAATTATTCGTTCTTTATAAATTCTGAACTAATAAAAGAAGGTCAATGGATTGATGGAGATAATATTATTTTGGAGACAAAATATTTGAGTATAGGAATCTATTATTTATTATTGATAGCAAGAAATAACGAATCTAAATCAAGTGCATTTACAACTACATTGGAGGTTTTACCTGAAGAAGTAACTTTCTCGGACCCTACAGAGATATCAACAACTACAACTATAATTAGTATACCACCCATAACAGAAACTGTGACAGTGATTCCTTCCAGTAAGAATACAATCACGAATAGCAAAACCCCAAGTAATGGACTAGTCTATATAATTTTTGTAAATCTCATACTAATATATCATAGGAAGAAAACAAGAGCCAAGTGATTATTTAATTAATCTACTGATGTAATCTTTCAATTGAACAGAGATGGCTCTACCACAGATACAATACCCTTCACCGATCCTAGCTGTTTGATAGCAACAATTCCTGACTTCGCCAACGCCTGCCAGTTTAACGATCTCTGGATCTGACACAATAGCTTTTCCTTCATACTTAGAAGCGAATTTATCTATGTCTTTGTCCTTCTTGAAAATTGATTGCATATATATTTTATATACAATAAAAGACCATGAAATACGTTTAAACAAATTAATACCTTCAAAGTAGTTTGATTTTCTTTTAAGAACTTTATTGGGAATAAAAGTGGATTCCAAATCAGGATTATTTCTAAATCTAATATTCACCAAAATTAAGTGAATTGAGAAAGTAAGAGTAATTATGACTATAGCATACAATATTATGATTAATGGATCTAAAGATGGTTCTGGTGAAACTGGAGGAGGCAGTGTGATAATTATTGATGGAATATCAATTATAATTGATTTGTTAAACGATTCTTGAAGAGAGTTCCCAG
>JAAFKL010000408.1 GCA_021399405.1 Candidatus Heimdallarchaeota archaeon
CTCCGTCCCTCCAAGTTATCCCTCTTGTTTAATGGGTTCCAACGACGCCTCGATTAATAATTTGGAATTTTGGTCCATATTTTTGAATTATTTCATCCACACTAAGAATGTAGTCACTACTTACCATTGCAGCTCCACCTGCTTTGCAGATGGCAATGTCCTCAAGCGCAAGACCCAGTTTTTTTCCAATTTCTTGAACTACATTCTGAAATTTAACTGAACCAGGCGACTCAAATGGGATCTCTTCTTGATAGGTCCCCACAGTCGGAGTAAAATGAAGTATTTGAAGTGACATAAACTTTCAATTTTATTACCCTGTGCTTAGATTTTAACATTTGCTCACATTCTTCGATTTTATGTTTGTTAAGATATGGGAATTCGGAAATAAGGTAATATCAATTTTCAATATATTGATTTTTTGTCAGATAACTTATTTGATTATTAAAAAATCGTGATAAATTCAAGATTTGAATCCAAAAGTAAGTCCCTAATCTATTTTTCCAGTCTTAGTATCTTCCATAGAATCAAATTTATTCACTAATTGATCGATCAGTGCGCTTATCTCTTCAGATTCTAATTGTGTGACTTCAATTTCTTGTTCTGTAAGCAACTTTTTGCTTAAATATTGTTTAAGTGATTCACGCAAATCTTTAGTGAAAGGTTCTGAGGTGTTTACAAGATATTTTAAAAGAACTTTGTCAGATTTTACATCAACACCATTTAATGAACAGAGTTGCCCAAACTTTCCTATATCCTCTCCCAATATTTCTTCAACCCTTTGATCGATATTATAGACAGTCAGATCTCCGACAAATTTTTTCAGTTTTGGAACTCTAATTTTTACGTATTCTTTTGCCATAGTTTCTATTTGCTCTGAATTATTCAATTTCTTGTGGAAGTTCGTTTGAGATCTTTTCTTTAAGACATATTGAATCCAGTAAAATAGCACTAAAAATGTAAGAACTGATATACTAATGTATAATCTATAACCTAGCTCAAAAAACCCAGCTGCATAATTTCTATCGTTATTAGGGTTCCTATTCCAATGTCTGAAATTCCAAAAAATCGTAGCATCAGGATTTAGTATAAGTGGAAACATAAGTATTGCTAAAGAGACTAAGATAAGAAAAGTTACAATAGGCTCTATTAATTTGTGAGTACTATTTTCATCTGAGAAGTAAAATATTTTAAAAAAGGCGATAATGGATAACCCTCCGAATACAAAAATATACAATACTCTTAGGGTTTCAATTTCAGAGGAAAATTGATCACTGATCCTTGGTCTTCCCCAACCTACGTCGAGAAGCGATTGCTCAATGAAAAAATAAGCAATTTGTAAACTAAAGAAAAAAGTTCCTAGTACCACCCATTTATGGGAATTGAATCTATTATCTTCTGTGATTCCTTCTTCCATTGAAAAATAATTAATTTCAAAGATTTATAGTTTTCTCATATGGTGGGGATTCTAGTGGAGTGTTATTCTTTACCAATGTTTGAGTTCTCCATCTCTTCATATTTAGAAAGTAAATTGTCGATCTCAAGTTGAATGTCGAATTCAGTAAAATCTTCTTCCAAGAGTTGTCCTCGCAAATACATTTTCAAAGTGTTATTTACGCTACTTATTATCTCTTTGTTTTCAGAATAACATATTTTAGCTAAGGTTTTATTATCTGGAGGATTAAGACCTTCCAATCTGAGAAGTTCTGAAAATTTCGCAATGTTTTCATCAATCAATTCTTTGATTTGGTTATCCAATTTTTCAATAGAATAAGTTTCAATTTGATTTATTGATTTCAAATGTTTTAGTTGTTTCGTTGTGTATTGTCTTAGTAACTCGTCAACCCTTTTGGATTTAACAAAGCGTTTATTTGGCTCTTGATCATTTTGATTTATTCCAATCGTAAAAATAATAATAAAAATTACTAAAAATGGAATCCAAATCAAGAGCAATTAGTTTTTCCCTGAGAAAATTACATACAGTAGTAATATGAATCCTAAAAGAATAACACTTGTAATAGTCCAAACGTTTGAACTCCTCCTCATCCCTTGAGACATAAATATTTTCTAGTTTATTATTATTTAATTATTTTGGGCATTATTAAGATTTAGAAATACAATTTATAAATAAATATTCTAGACACCATATAATCAAATTATTATTATCTGACATAATTAGTCCCTTTAAACCCATTTTAAATTATAGTTAATTTGAAATGATAAATACATTCACAACTTCAGTTTATCAGTTAGAGTGGAAACTAAATCCTTTATCCAAGAAAGATCGATAACAGAACTAACATCTCTCCATTGAGTTGTGCTTAGGTAGTACTCCCAACCACGCGGTATTGGTCCATCATCCAACCTCACTGGAATAATATGCCGTTTTTTGCTAAAAGCACGCTCTAGCTCTGTTGATACATGTCTTGAATTAACTGAATCCTTTGAAATCAAAATTAAAAATATCTTCGTTGTATCAATTGCATCTAGAATCTGGACGTTGTATTCCTCACCAACTTCAATACTACGAGTTGAAATCCAAGTCTTCATATTTGCATTATCTAGCCCCTGATAAACTCTCTCAGCAATATCAACATTTTTAGTCGAGAAACTGATAAACACGTCCGGATTTTTTACAACTTTAGATTTAATATTAGCAGTGGCACTGTAAGTGCTTATGGGTGCTACTTGACTAACTTCCTCCACAGGTTCACCCAAACTTTGTTTGATTGTATTTAACTCATCAGCTCGTCTTTGTATTATACTTTTCAATTTCAAACTTCTATCTTGATATTCCTCATTCGATACCTCTCCTACAGCCCATTGATCTTCAAGATCTTTTGCCATGTTTTTGTATCTCTTCAGGTCATCTTCCATATCATTCTTTTCTTTCATATTTTTTTGCAAATCATCTTTTTTGGATTCTAAGATTTTTTTGATTAAACGTTCATTTTCAGGGGGATATGCAATATCAAGAAGATTTGCGGCCACAAGTTCCAGACCATAAATTCGGAATTCATCAGATAATTTCACCCTTAACATGGAAGTAAATCTTTCTCGATCTTGTTGGAAGAAATCTTTTAATGTTACACGTTTTACTACATCTCTAAATGATGTCGAGACCAAGTTCCTAATGAGATCTTTCGCATCACTATCAGTAAAGCTTGATTTCCCAACAACAATTTTTGACACGAAAGCTTCTGGATCCTGAATACGAATACTCAAATCACCTGAACCTCCTATAGCAAAACCATCCGAGGTTTGAGGTGGAATTCCTCCTTTCCAAACAATTCCAAATTTTTGGATGATAATTCCTGGATTTACCCAAATTATCTCAGTCGCTGCATTTCGGGCTTCTTTCTCAATTTCATAGAACCCACCTGTAAGAACGCCTGCATTCTGGCCTGATTTGAAATATAAGGCTCGTTCATAGTCCCGAACCCCAATAAAATGTAGTTTCTTATAGTCATTTTTCTCCTTATTGGGGAAGCGATAAATCATTTCATTGAAATCTTCTTTCTCTTCCTTTTTTACCCATGTAATTGTCTTGTCATTAGATTTAAATTTGTCAGCTAATCTTTTTATCATTATTAGTTCCTCCCATTTTCTTATTTTGTTATTGCAGCAAATTCTAGACTCATATTTTTATCCTCAGTTCTTAAAACAAATCTCTTGTCACTCGAAATTATAATCCTCACAGCTTTTTCCATATCATCATCTGATATTTTGGCTTTGGCGTTTTCTCTTTCAAGTCCATCTTTCAGATCGTCTAAATCACTACTTTTCAGATTCAAATTTTCAATATAATGCTTAATTTGGAATGCAAGATGTTGAATATATTCTACTTTTGTAAAGCTATCTGGTTTTGACAGAACAACACTTGCGAGCATGATTTCAGCTCGCTTTACAGATTCTTCCGTGAATTCACCAAAGATTTCTGAAAACACATGTTTTTTCTGTTGCAGGTCCATGACCGCTTTTTCTGAAGCTTCTGGAGTAATTGCTGCTTTATCAAGATGAGCCTTTATCTCTTCAATAACACTTACACTACTCCTCATTCGTTTATAATCAAATTGAATATCCTCTCCATCCTCGACTTTTTCAATAGTATTATTCATTAAGGATTGAAGGACTGATATCTCAAATACTAGAGAGAGGTTAAGAATTGTTATAGCCCTCAAAATAGTGGCGTCAGGAGTTATTTCTAGATATTTGTTTGATCCCGTTTTTTCAACGTCATATCGAACGATCGCAATTCGGGAACGTAATCGTTCTAATTTATCATAATATTCCATATTGTTATTGTTCATAGCAGTTGAAACAATTGTCTGCAACTGATCTTCACTACGTTTTAATTCATTTTCCAAATTTAGCTTCAAATTGGAAAAGTATTGTGAACTGTCACGTGAGAATGTTGGACGATTTCTGATCTTCTCTATTAAATTTGAAAGTGCTACTCCCCCAATTTGATCTAAGATCTTGAGTCCCAAATCAGCTGCTAAACCTGCTATCATTTTACAATTAATTTAATTCCATTGTGGCTATATTAATGTAAAAGGACATCAATAAAAATTCGGCACAAATGAATAATTTTTTTGGGAAGATGAAGTGATATTTCAAGTGGAAGGGAAAATTTCCTAAATTGATGGATTTTTAATTCCGATATAAATGGATAAAATTGGGAGTTTTAAGTTAGAGCCTACATTTCGTGAGAATGCAACCTTGTATGTGGGTTCTGAAGATGAAAAAAATTATTACAGTGGGGAAAGTGCAGTTTTAGTGTATCATTCTAATCCTGCAAAAAAATATAGTTTTGCCGTTGCAGTAGATGAAATTATCATTGATGTCAACAACCCATCTATATTAAAGGTCAACAAAAATCTAGTAGGACCACTAGTTGAAGCAGATAGTGTTAAAATAGTTCCATTTGGAATTCAAGATGCAGAAAAAGTTATTTTCTTACTTTCTGATAGTTTACGCGTCCCTGAAGGAGATTGGAGTGATTTACTCAAAGATCAATTCAATGGTCAAGTAATTGATGAGGGCTCAGAATGTGTAATTACATACCCATCTTCTTTGAATCCGGTTATGACAAGCGCTGTTGTTGAGGCTACAATACCATCAGCACCAGCTCGTTTAACAAAAAATACTCGTGTTTTTGTTAAGAAACGAGATGAGATGTCATTGGCTGAATTTAATTTAAATTCCCAAAAAAATAAGGCTCAACGTGTGGGTGAATATTTGGAACAGTTAAAAGAAGAGACATTTGGGCTAATTCGTGAAATTAAAAACGATAAAGCGAGAAGTGCCTCTGATAGATTTGATTTTAGGGCTGATCCTCAAAAAATTTGTGAAGGGGTCAAAGTAATATTCCAAGGCTGGAATAGTTTGAAATCTTCAGAAACCCAATCTGAGGGTGGGTTTGTTGCTGGAATGGATTATGTTTTAAAATCACAGAATCAAGTATTAGCTCTAACAGAAGTAAAAGTATTCGCAAAAGGTGATGAGGGTAAATTGGATATTATAACATACACTCAATCTACTTCTAATCCAAGAAATTATTTGGATGAATTAGAAAAGAATATACACTCCTTGACATTAGGTATTAGTACATCACCAAAAATTGTTACGGAGAACTGCCCCAATTGTGGGTCATCCTATGATCCAAGAGACGCTGATAGTGATGGAATAATAACTTGTGAGAGTTGTAGTACTGTTATCGGAAATGATTTACAATTTATGAAATATAGAATTCAATAGTTTATTTTGAATTATTAACATAGCACTTTAAATAATTTATATTAGTATAACTGAAACCCAATATCATTTTAACTAAATCTCTCAGCATTTTCCATATGTTAAACATTTTTGCCAATATGACTCTGCTCTTGGGACGAGAAATCATGAAATAGATCTTCAATAAGGCTCCCAATATCGGTACCTTTTACATAAGTCCGCTCTAATCGGTAATATTTCCCTAATTCAGGGTTGGAATCTAAAAGAAGTAATAGAAGGTTTGCTGTATGTTCCTCTTCTATCTTTAATGTCTTCACAATAATATCTAATTTGACTTCTGCACCCTCTCTAGTTTCTTGTATGAGTTCAAGTAGCTGATTCCATGGGCCAAACCACTTAATTTTCTTGTCAATAGCTTCAGCTACACTTGATTTAACATTTTCAACATCACTCAGGAAATTTTGCATTTCTTTTCCTAACAATACTAGTTTTTCAACAGTAATATCAGTAATTATCTGTTTGTTATCATTTTGAAGAACCTCAACCAGACCATGTTGGAGTTTGATATCTTGTTTTAGTTTAGTATTAAATGTGACTGCTTCCTGTAATTTTTGCTCAATATTATTTTTAGTATCTACTAAATCATTTGGAGAGGTTAATAAATTAATTTTACTTAGAGTATGTTCCACAGATAATTGTTTAATCATTTCTTTGCTTTGCGAGAGATTTACATCCCAAATCTCTTGCATTTCAAAAATTGTGCTACAATTTGCTTGTTCCACAATTGAATGAACATCTATCAAAAATTGTTTTCTATCATTTTTTGTGTCAATTAGTTCTTCTAGGTATGATGTAATCTCTTTCTCTTGTTCCCCTGCTTGAGTGTTTAATTTTTGGATTTCATCTAAGCTTAAATCTACAAAAATATGTTTTTTATTGTTCTGTTCCAATTCTATCAATGCAATCTGCAACTCAACGATCGTTTTAATTGATCCACGGTGGTGTTCAAGGGATCGAATTATTGTTTCAACTTGATTATTGATTGTTTCACAATCAGATATTGTATTTGCAGTCTTGAGTTGATCGAGGACATTTTTCGCTATGCTATCATTTAACACTACATTCGCTTGTTGGAACACCTCTTTCCATTTATCTCTCATTTGTTCCACATTTTCAAATCCCTTGTCTTTTACCAATTGATATGCTTTCAAAACATTAAAACCAAGAACTTTCGCTTGAGATTGCTCCTCATCGGAAGAAAATCCTTTGTGAATTCCTTTTTTATATTCTTTGTAGCTAGAAAAACCGTAAGAATTAGCTTTTGTAATTTGATCAGTTCGGATATTATTAATTTTTTGAATTGTAAAATCAATCGTCGCGATAATCACAAGGATAATTCCAACTACATAGAGATGAATACTCCCCAAAACAATTATGTATCCCAACAAGTCGAGGATTAAATATAGAAGTGAAATTATTAAACCTGAAATCAATAATATCAATATTCGTTTTGGTAATTCCTTTAAAATCAAGATTTTGCCTTCCTATTTTGATATTTGAATGAGAATACTGAGATAAATGGTAAGATAAACCAAGTCCAATTAAAACGAAGTAGGTCGATAGTTGATTTACTAGATCCTGAAGTATCAGTTCCTGAAGTATCAGTTCCTGAAGTATCAGTTCCTGAAGTATCAGTTCCTGAAGTATCAGTATCAGAAGTGGGTGTTGAATTGAAATCGTGGGGATCTGTTCCATTCTTAAATTCCTCGAGATTGGTGAACCCATCTGAATCAGGATCTTCACTCGCATCATCAATATTTAAATTAAGTTGATTATCTACTTCCCATCCGTCAGGCATTCCGTCATCTTCTGTATCTGGATTAAGTGGGTCACTTTCATACGTATATATTTCCACACCATCATCTAAACCATCATTATCAGAATCATTATTCGATGGATCAGTATAATAATTAAAAATTTCTAAATAATCACTTAAGTCGTCATCATCGGTGTCAACTTTTAATGGATCAGTAAAATAAATATATATTTCATCACTATCAGATAGAGAATCATTATCGGTATCATCTAGAATGAATATAGATCCTGTAGAAAATCTTGCAGAAAAATCATCAAGTGGTGAACCTTCTGCAACCCCATTATTATTGCCATCTAAGGTATTTCCGCTCAAATCAGTAACTGTTGCATTTACAATGACGGTGTAGACTTCATCATCTTCAAGTGGGGAAGCAGGAATGATCCCAAAAGAGTCTTTTCCAGGTGAAACGGCTTGAACGTTTAAGACATTATATCCTGAATCCTGAAGGTAAATAGCATTACTTTCAAAATATCTCGACCTGTTCATCTCTTCAGAAAATGCAATCTTTATTTCAACTATCCCGGTTGAGACGTTAACTTCTCCAGGTGAAGGTGATACACTGATCACAGTTGGATTGAAAAAATCAGGGGGTAATATTTGAGTTGTAAAAGTACTTACAAAATCATCTGTAGGTGATCCTTCTGCGACCCCATTCCCATTCCCATCTAACATATTCCCTTCCAAATCAGTAACAGTTGCGTTTACAATAATAGTGTATGTTTCATTTTCTTTAAGAGGGACAGCAGGGCTAATCCCTAAAGAGTCTGCTCCAGGTGCCCAAGATTGGGCCGCTATGGTATTACCTCCTGAATCTCGGACAGAGAAATGATTGAATGTACCAATTTCATATGTTGATGTATTCATTTCTTCTGAAAATACAACTCCAATGTTAATTATTCCGATTTCAACAGCAGTTTCTCCTTGAGAAGGAGTTGTAGCGATTATTTTTGGAGGGGTAGTATCTATTTGATTAATTGAAATGGATGATCCAAAATAAGAGAGTTGTATCAGCATTAAAGTAAATAATGTAGTAATTATTACAGATCCATTTTTTTTGTAAAATAAAGAAACGAAGTTTGGCACAACCATTATTTATACCTATTGAGATTTTACAAAATGGCTATATCAAAAACATCGAATGTCTGTTTGATCCCATTTTTTATAACCTCAGAGAGTTTTTCGATCGAGATTAAATAAGTTTATTTCACAGAAAATCCATTATTTCATATATTCAATGCGTAGATTATGCGTTTACAATTAATATCAATTATCCGTTATTTTTAAACACGATTGTAAATTATCAAATATCTAACAATCCTTCTACACTGGAGATGGCGACTGAGTCGATCGAATATTCATAATGCGATCTTTGAATTTCATGTCGATGATATTGATTCGTGTATTGAATCATTGATTTCAAACTTTTCTGAAATAGAGGAAAAGAAGGAAGGGAGATTAGAGTAATTATTTCGATCTTTGACAAGAAATCTTGTTTATTCCGATTTTCCTTCTCCCGTTATTTCTGACCCCTCGAAATCCGATTGCAGATCATCAAAAGCTTTGTCCATTCTGCGACGCTGCCGAATACGCAACGCTCCTCCGGTAACTCCCAATCCACTAAGGGCTATGATTGCAATTGAGATCACAGTGGGGATGTTGAATCCATCAGAACCAACCTCATTTTGAACTGTAAATAATATTACTTCAGTATAAGAATTATTCGCAGTATCTGTCACGACAATTTGCAAACTGTGTGTTCCATCATTGAGGTTTCTGGTGTCTAACGATAGACTATATAAATCATTATTCAGATCACACGTTGTATCAGCAATATCAACACATGCATCAATATCATCAATGAGAAATTCGACTCTCTCAATTCCATGCTCATCCGATGGTGTGATCTCAATCAAGATAGATCCTTCCACAATTGCTCCTTCCACTATCCCATTAATAAGATTAATTGATGGAATTTTATCATCAATTACAGTAACGATAACAGTATGGGGTCTAAAGTTTCCATTTTCATCATAAACAGTTATACTGAATTCATAAACACCTAGACTTAATCCATCAATATTAATCGTAATTGATCCATTACTCCACTGAGTGGTTTCTTCAAAAGGAGTCCCGTTTTGATTTATATTATACACATCAGGATTTTTATCACCTAGTAACCAAGTTATTGTATTGCCTATACTAAATTCTGAATAGTTAATGCTTGATGGTGAGGTTACATCTGGCAATGTACCATCAACTATGACCAACACGGTATCAGTGAGATAATTGCCTGATTTATCCACCACTGTAATTATAAAGGTATGAACCCC
>JAAFKL010000409.1 GCA_021399405.1 Candidatus Heimdallarchaeota archaeon
AAGTCAAATTCCTTCTCCATATCAATCAGCTCACTATCTAAAATCCCCTCAAAGGCATAGTAGACCTCCTCCATGATGGTCATAACCATCATTATTCTCTGGTACTCTATGGATTTCTCTGGTAGGTTGAAATTGTTCTCAAGCATGGACGCCATGAGGTACTCTGTATTTATTTACTATTTAAAGAAAAAGTGATTCCCAGAATTGATCAAATATATAGAGTGCCCTATTAAACTTCATATGTGCCGATTGCATTACTATATTGATGAAATATGGCTTTACAATATTGCTTATTATGTTGTGTATTTTGAATACCACTGCAGAGCCTCAAGAATTTAATTACTCTAAATATGAAAAGTTTACAATTGATCTCTATGATAGTGGTGAAGAAACTGAAATTCACAGCATTAATCTAAATATTGAAATCAAAGAGATAATTGGATTTGTACTAGAAATTTCATTCATAGATTTTGACATGGTTAGACTTGAAATTCTTAGTGAAACTGGAATTTATGACTATACCAGGAATGCTGGAAGCGTCAGCATGAGAATCACCCCCCCAAATTTCGATGATAATACAACAGATCCATGTGGATTAGGGCCTTGTTTTGTGAATGGAACTTATGATATAACCGATCTAGGTTTACATACAAATTATGGGAAATTTCCAATTCACTTATCATCTGTATTTTTTACAATCGCGGTGATAATTATCTTGAGAATCCATCAATTTTACAAAAAAAAGTAGATTATTGATATTGGGAATAATAATTGAAATCATCAATCTCCTTTTGTTTCCGTTTCTTCTGTGAATACAACAATTTTATTTGCAGGTCAAGATTATGAATGGATTCCTCCATATTTTTCCGTGCGTAGTCACTCACCGTCGTCTTCAAGCGTTATATGGAGGTACAGACCCAATTCACTTAATCTTTGTTGCATTTGGATAATTTTTAATCATGAAATTATCAAATTTCAGGAATAACTCCTCAATAGATGTAGCAAACCAATATTTGTCCCAATGAATCTTAATCTTTTCCTCCTTTGTATTTATTTCTATGAAAGATCTAGGAAACTTAGAAATTACGATACATGTTTGATATTTCGTCACCTCAGCGGATGGATGATACTCTTGGATACTGCCATTCTTTTGATTGATAATTGTAATACCATTTCGATCAATGGTAATAGCTAATTTTTCTCTTCTTAAGGTTTGTATAACTTTGATCCACCCATAGGTTGCTACAAAAGGAAGTGCAATCATTACAATTAAGATCCCATAATCCTTAAATGAGCTTAAAGGAAAGATACGTTCCCAGAAATTAGGGTAGAACAGAATTAAACAAGATCCAACAATTGCAAACCATAATTCATTTGCCATTTGGTATACTTTATTCCTCTCCCTCATCTCAATTTTCATTTCAGAAATTTCAATGACCATTACTAAATTAGTGATGAGCAGATATTTTAAATTTGATATTTTGTAGTATTCTATTGGCTTATTCTCTGATTATATCATTAATATTATTCGCTTTTTATTCTATATTTTTTTAATAATATAGGAAATATCACTAGGAATATGTTGAAGATCAGCGATACCTCATTCTCATCAGATATTTCTGGAGTACGGGTGTCGGCATGAAATAACCCCCCACCATTGAGTATCACCTTGGCAGCATTCATAGAATATGGAATTGCTAGATCCTCCTCAAAGAAATAGGAGGGACCAGCCAGCATGGATGTGGACAATTCCATAGATGGGTATATTTTCCTTAACTCCTCCCTGTCAAGTGCATGGGCGATGGCTTTTCTCACCCTGAAATCCTGTAAGTAGGTATTGCCGAGATTGAAGACAAGCAGGTTGGGAAAGGATCTTGTATACCTCTCCCTGCTTACAAAGCCCTCCACTTCCTGGTTGATTATATCCATATCTCCTGACAGAAATGCGGTGAGATCCCCATCAATAATATCTATGGTTAGAATGTCCTGATCTTGCCAGTAGAGAGGGAAGGTCTGTGTGTGAGGTGCGAAGTCCGAGAAATTGAGATTGGTCAGTATCTCCATATCAAGAAATTCCATCCCATAATAATTAGCCATGTCATCCTCTGTGGGGAAGTAATAATCATCTCTCATCCTCAATGATGTCTGTCCCACTATCTCAAAGGGTCCCACCAGGGATGGGTTATCAAGAAATTCCTGCCACTCATCTGATTCCAGCATCTTGGAGGTCTCACCAAAGAAGTTTTGCAGACCATCACCAAATATATGTGTGGGTATGGGTTTCAGGTTACCAAGGTCATAAAAGTCCCAGGTGTTCATTTTACCAACATCCACAAATATGCTTAGGGAATCATTAGTTGAGATGGTAGTATCTATCTCATATGTCAGATACTCCGGGAGGTGCTGGTTGTATGGATTATACTGGAGTCCAAGGACAAAATCGTTAGCTGTGACAACCTCACCTGTTGACCAGTATCTATCTTCTGGGATAAAGAATGTGTGTCGGGCGACTCGGTTGGGAACCCCATCAAAGGTAATTACCTCCCCGAAATCCCCCGAGACATATTGGTAAGATATCGCAGGATGTGGATTGAATTCCTCATCAAAATATACAAGGGGATCCTGAACATATTCCAGTGTATCCAAGAAATCATCAACAACTCCTGGGATAGTGGTGTGAGTGCTATTGGGTCTCTCCCATCTGAATCCCCGCATGAGGTGATCAAGCACACTCCTGTTCGGATCCCAGTTGAAACTCAACTCGTCACCGAATCCATTCTGTATGGAGACTGGTTCCGTCTCTCTGAACATTGGAATATCAAACAACAATTCACCCATGAAATACTGCATGAACTCTAATAATTTTGATCTGTAATCGTCCATACTCCCCTGTCTATTAAGGACCTGTAACATTTCAATGAATTCCATAGCAGTGTGTGATCCAAAGACGGGTTGATTGGAACCCAGCTTGTAAAGAGAAGGATTGGAATACTCGGTGAAATCATAATTCCAGGAGAAATCCGGTAACATCTGTATCCTCCCATCATCAAACTGATTGAAATAATCACTCCATGGGGAGACGGGATACATGAGAAGATCATGGGAGGCAACACTTCTGGCAAAACCACCACCATTGACATAATCCTCAAATAAACTGGGGGATACATAATCCAGCTCAACATTGATCCCGATTTGTCCTAGGGATTCTTTTACAAACAATGCCTGGGTCTGTTGATTCATATCTCCTGTGGGTAGTAAATATTTTAGTGTTACTTCGGGTTCTGCGTTTACACTGGGAACACTCATGACCAATATTAGAATTAACCAATATCTCATCTCTTTCTCCTCCACAATATTAGGAGAATGAATGGTGGCAAGTACAGAGGAGTCACATCCTCATTGCTGGTGTAGATACTCTCCCTTGTACTGATTTGCGGAGTCAATGTGCTCTTAGTTGGATCACCTGTGGGATCTTCAGACGTGTTGGGATCAGTATCGAAGGGTGTTGTCTCAACCATTGGCTCGGAGTAGTCAAAGGACTGGTACTCGATATAATAATCAAAAGATCCAGTGGCATCATCCACCATGATTCCATCATAATCATCCCCCAGCATCACACCCGCCTCGTGGATAACAAGAACACCAATATTAATCTCATTCTCGAAATACAGCTGTTCAGGATTTTTATGGATACCGATATCATCGACAAAGAATATCTGACCCCTGGTCGCTGGGAACTGGGTTTCTGATTGGAGAATATCACTTCCATAGGTGTTTATGTTGAATGCACCAACTATCTTGTTCTCATCGACACTGATATTGGCAGTGATCCCACCATCCAGAGTGAGATCCCTGACCCGATATGAGAAATCTGTGTAGGAGATGGTATGATCTACCTTCTCTCCCACAACAACAGCATCGTTGACCGTGAAATAAAAATCATATGCTGTAGGATCAGGTTTTGAATAGGAGCTTGAAAGATCAACATGGATTGTATCCATCGAATAAATGGTTCCATAATTATCCTTCCCCATATATAATAGGGAGATAGAGTGATACCCCTTTGTGAGGGGTAGTTGCATTGTTCCATTCTCCATCCCCGTGATTCGATCTGGTCTCCCGTCAACTAATATAAATAAATCACCCATTAGCTGCTGCTCAATGCCATCCACTTCAAAAGATGTGAGACCAGTAAATCCTAGCTCCACATCCGCAATTGTGATAAGGGAGCTGGTCTGTATCCAATACTCATTGTCTGATATCTCAACCGCTACTATCCCCAGGGTTGTTGATAGGATAGGCTGTGCAAAAACCAAATTTAATAATAGGATTGATGAAATTATCGGGGATATGAGCTGCATTGGTTTCATTAAAGCGTACTACATTTTTTGATATTTAAAGAAAATTTGAATTTTGGATCTATCCAATCACCATTTCTAGGTTAACGGTAGTCTGTTGAATGCAAGAAAAAGTAATATTTACCATCTTTATTATTATTTTTGTGAACGACCTCGAGGAGCTAGAGATTGTTAATCAAACACTAGGACTAACAAATCCAGTAAATGTATTTGAAAATGATAGATTGATTGAGTTAGATCTTTCTTTTAGTGGCATAACAGAATTACCACAGGGTATATTTAACAGATTCACATCTCTTAAGAAATTATACCTTAACGATAATGAATTAATTAAGTTGCCATCTGGCATATTTGCAAATCTCTCATCTTTAGAATCTATAATTCTCAAAATTAACAAGATTTTCGAATTACCAGTGGGATTATTTGCAAATCTCTCATCTTTAAAAATATTGGATCTTGGTTTCAATCAACTAATGCATATACCTCAAGGATCATTTGATAACCTTATTTTTCTAGAGGAATTAAATCTAGGTGGAAACCAAATCGCAGAACTACCCCAGGGTTTATTTGACAATCTACCATCCCTAGTAAGATTATTTCTTTCTTATAATCATTTAATTGAGCTCCCTCATAATTTACTAAAGAACCTCATCAATCTTGAACAATTACTTCTATCGAACAATGATTTAGCTGTTATTTCAAAGGGAATGCTGGACAATCTCTCTTCACTAAAATATATAGGTCTCAACAGTAATAAATTAACTGAGCTACCACAGGGCATATTTGACAAATTCACCCTTTTACATTTAGATTTAAGGGATAATAACATTACTACCCCTCCAGGAATTGAAGATAAGATATATCATGTTTCAAATATATCTAGTTTAATATCCCAAATTAGTTCATACTGGTCTAATATGTTGTAATAAAAATTTCTAGTAAATTAATGTTCTAGATATATTGGTTTAAGATTTTTTCCACCACAATTGTAGGTTTTGGGGACATCCATCGATACATCGAGGTTGATAACGACGCCTCGTCCTTTCTTTCTGATGGCACCCACAGTCTGTTTGAGATCATCCAGGAATGAGTGGTGGTGACCGGAACACCAGAGATTATTGCATCCCTGCTCTGGTAGGTTGGTGGAGAGGTTGATGTTGATCCCAACACCTTTTTTCCTTCCCATCTCGCCCATCTTTCTTATTCCTGTCCTCAGGAGTTGTATCTCATCCCTATTTACGTTCTCTATCATCAGATCTGGTGAGAATGCGGCCATATCACGGCTGTTGAAAAAGGTGTCAAAGTCACCCAGGAAATCATGGATGAGATTGGAATTGATCCTCTTGTGTGCGATTAATTTTGTCTGTGCTGTTGCAAGCATAATTACTATCTTGGATTCATTTGCTATTTAAAGGAATACAGAATTTAAAAGAGGTGAAAAGCATACTTACTCAAAGCAGGACTATACTTCAACCATCGAGAATTGATTTCTAAAAATAATGAAACTGATATATGATTTTGTATTACCTTGATTTAACAACCAGTTTGTATTGGTGAAGCAGGAGCTCTGAAGTAAATTTGGG
>JAAFKL010000410.1 GCA_021399405.1 Candidatus Heimdallarchaeota archaeon
ATATTATCATGTATATTGTTTGTATCCTGTAACCCACCGATTATGTATATTCCATATTTATTATCTTCAATGACATTCTCGTAAATATGATTATCTTCACCTGCATTATTGCGAATTCCATCACCATTTCGATAAACGGTATTATTGTAAACCTGGACTATCTTACTTCGATCTAAGTAAATACCCTGTTCAGAATTATCGTGAACATTATTATGTAAAACATAAGATGATTGCGTTAAAGATTGAGATTGGAACTGCATTAATATACCAATAGGATTATGGTGAACATCATTATTAGAGACAGTATTATTACTACTCTGCTCTAAATCAACACCTACCAACGTATTGTGATGTATTTCATTTCCACTTACTAAAATCAAAAATGGAAAAAATGAGAAAACTCCATTTCCGTTATATGAGATTTGATTATCAGTTATATTTACTCTACTAGCAGATGCAAGAACAATCCCATGTGAAGTGTTATTTGAAACCACATTTGAGGTAATACTACCTCTATCAGCATTATCAAGAAATATTCCTCTATCCCCTCCATGAATGAATGAATTTCGAATAATAAAATAATCAACAGTATTAGCAATGGTTATCAATGTGTCAAATTCAGTCCCTTGAATTTCGATATTCTCAATGATATAAGGAGAAGTAGACGATCCATCACCTACCCAACCCATTAAAGTTGCAGTACTACTAAAATTTCCATCTATATAAATTGGTGAAACCAAAGTGTATGCTGAGGTTTCTATTTCATCTTGTTTTAGTTGGTAAAATACTCCACTAACTGCCAAAATTGATGAAATTAACACAATTAGTAGTAATAACGGTTTTGAAATATGCACTCTCTTTCTCCTCAGATATCAAAAGTGATCAGTTTTATCGTACTGAAACTATGACAAAAAATTAAGAAAAAAAATCTATTATAAATATAACCAATTATTTTAGATGGATTGTTTATCGATTTCATTTTCAAACTAATATTTTGATCTCAATTATCAAATTATATACTTGTATGTTTTATAAATCGTCAAAGACTATAAACAAATATTCACTTGATCGAGTCAATTATCTGTTATCAATTACTAGCTCACACCTTGAAATTGAACCAGAAGGGGAAAAATTATGTTTCTTGACCAAAGAAAAAGTACTTGAAATTATGCTCAAATTGAAAATGTAAAATCGTAGAGATACTCAATACAAGAAATATAGTTGTTAATTTCTGTCTCTGAGTGCGTTCTTTAAAATTTAGATCAGGCAAACCTAATAGAAATACGCCAAAGAGTAAAAAACCAGCAAAATAAAAACGAGTTTCAGATACAAAACTGAAATCGTGAGAGTAGTAAACCAGTATACCCATATTGAAAATAGTCCACCAAGATACTGTAGATAATAAATTCTTTAAGGTAAAAATTCTAGGTGAAATTGAAATACTCACGAATATAAATTAATATTAAACTTAATAAATACTCAGATCTAAAGTTCCTATTACAATTTTTAATCAAACCAAAAAGGATTTTGAAATTATCAATCAATTCCGAATACAAATAATAGGTGGTTCAAAGGGCATACGATTATTATAAAATTTTTAAATAAGAATCGGATATATCTTGATTTAATAATAATTATGAAATTTGAGTTATATTCGATCAGAAGATGTCAGAAATTATTAAATTGAAAAAATATATATCTTATATAACTAGGATGAGTGTTCTTGAATCAGCGAAGAGCTGGGCGGTTGAAAATTTAAAGGATGAAGACACAGTGTCGATTCTTTTAGTCGGCTCCTGGGCAGAGGGTAGTGGTACTGATGTGAATGATATTGATATTATTGTGATTAAACAATTTCAACTGATGGCAATAGCCCATCAAGAACATAAATCAGATAATTTCACACTAGATATATGGGTTTATGATAAAGATTCAATCAAGGAAGATATTTATGGAATTGCAACTGATTTGAATCAAATCAACAATACTTCAATGATACTTTCTTTTCTTCCAAATGCAATTGTTTGGTATGAATCTGATTCCATTGTGTATGAATTGCAAGAGAGAGCTTCAAAATGGTCTTGGCCATCTGAGTATTCAACATTTTTAGAATTTCAAAATTTCCCACCCACCACTCCATACTTACTCAATGCCTATAATGAAAACCTACAATTAATTGCGGCTGCCAAAGTGAGATTGAGTGAAGGTAAGCCAGTCAGCCATAGGAGAAAAGATTATCCTGAATTAATTCTTGATAAAAATGAAGAGAAAGCGCTTAGAGTGCATGATCTTACAGAAAATGCATATTTGTTGTCAGGTATTGACCGTCACTGGACAGAATTTGATGATGGTAGAAAAGCAATTCAGACAGGTCATTGGGCAAATGCAGTTGCATCACTAAAAGATGTATTGAGATTTATTGTTCGATATCAATTGCTCTCAGTACCAGAGCAATTACTAGATCCATCTATATGGAAGGCTATTGAGGAAATGACTTTGAGTGATGAGTTAAAGGCTGCACTTGAAGAAGCGTACACCTAATCTATATTTATTCTAGCTCAGTGAAAGCTAACATAATTTCGGCTATTGATCCAGCATAACCCTTTGAAACATTAAATTTTTGACGATTTTTGTATTCCCCTTCTTTATTTTTTTGCCATCCATAAAATCGTAATTGCTTTTTACCTTGAACTTCAACTAGTAACAATGCTTTCAACCATTGAGAGGTTTTTGCTAATGTCTTTCCTCTGATTACTTTTATTCCTTCACCGACAGGGAAACCTTCTGTTTGAGGCAATAATTCTTCGAGATTACTTGTAGATTTCATAATTTCAATTGTCCTTAATCTATACTCATATTTTATTTTTTGTAATTTGATGTGATAATTATCATCTTTTGATTATAGATCTGTAAAATTAGGTTTTCTCTTTTCTAAAAATGCAGCAACTCCCTCTTTGTGTTCGTCTGATGTAAATGCAGCACCCTGTGAAAGCGCCTCTTGGTCAAGTTGCGAAATAAAGTTGTTTTCATAAGCTGCATTTAGTAACTGTTTGGAAAGGCCTTGAGTCTCAACAGGACCTCTAGCTAGTTCTTCTGTAAGTTTAGATATTTCAACCATGAATTGCTCATCGTCAAATATTTGATTAATGAATCCCAATGATAAAGCCTCTGCAGGTCCGATTGTTTTGCGGAAGAATACGAGTTCTTTTGCCTTAAGTAAACCTACAAATCTGGCTATAAAGTATGAAGCTTCAGGAATTAATCCCAAATTACCATAGGCGAATCCAAATTTTGCTGAAGAGGAAGCATATATGAGATCACATGCTGTTGCAATAACAAAACCTGCCCCAAAACATGGACCATTAACTGCAGCAATTACAGGTCGTTTGATTGTTCGGATAGTTCTCACAATTTCATTAAATCCTGTATCAAGTTTAATTTTTGTTGCCATTGCTTTTCCAAAACGATCACCCATTTCACTAATATCCCCACCAGCACAAAATGAATTTCCATTCCCAGTGATGATGACACACCTTACTGAACCATCATCTTTAATTTGATGTAATGCTTTCTTCAAATCCAAAATCATTTGTTTATTGAGAGCATTTCGCTTATCAGGTCGATTTAAAGCTAAAGTGACTATGTTATTTTGATCCCGTGAAACTTGAACAGTCATGATTGAAGGTTTAATCAATTAAAGAAAAGGATAACCTTTTTAATTTAATTACATTCTGAATTTTATTAAATTTAATTTCTTGCTAGGAGAATTGCACTTCTTCAGTTGAATTTTTTAATGCACTTGTAGATGAATTACCTGAGCTGATAGTCATAGAAATTTCATCAAAATAACCAGCACCCACAAATGTTTGATGTTTAATGGCCTTGAAACCATGTTTTTTTTCCGCATCAAATTCTTTATTTTGAAGTTCAACATATCCTGTCATACCAGTTTCAGCGTATTTCCGAGCTAATTCAAACATACCATAATTATTATGATGAAATCCAGCTAAAGTAATAAATTGGAATTTATATCCTAATTCGCCTAGTTCTTTTTGAAAAGAATCAATTTCATCCGGACTTAGTTTTTGACCCCAATTAAATGATGGAGAGCAATTATAAGCCAGTGGTTTGCCAGGATATTTTTGATGAATTGCTTTAGCAAACGATTTAGCTTCTTCGATATCAGGTGTTTTTGTTTCAAACCACAGTAAATCACAGTAAGGGGCGTAAGCTAGTGATCTCTTTACAGCAGCTGCCAAACCACCTGAAACATAGTAAAATCCTTCGGGGGAACGCTCACCAGTGATAAATTCATGATCTTCCGGATCTACATCTGAAACTAATAGATTAGCAGATTCTGCATCAGTTCTTGCAATAACCAATGTGGGTACTTCAAGTACATCTGCAGCCAATCTTGCTGCAGTTAGAGTTTGAATGAATTGAGATGTAGGCACTAACACCTTCCCACCTAAATGTCCACACTTCTTATAGCTAGACAATTGATCTTCAAAATGAACCCCTGCTGCACCGGCCTTAATCATTGCCTTCATAAATTCAAATACATTTAGTGGCCCTCCAAATCCTGCTTCCCCATCTGCGACAATTGGTTGGATAAAATCAATTTCTGAACCCTCATTCAAATGTTGGATTTGATCCGCACGTAAGAAAGCATTATTAATTCTTCTTACCAGTTTAGGGGCACTATCAGCAGGATAAAGACTTTGATCAGGATACATCTCCCCTGCCTCATTCATATCGGCGGCAACTTGCCATCCTGAGACATAAATTGCTTTGAGTCCTGCAGTTACCATTTGTAAAGCTTGATTACCAGTTAACGCACCTAATGTGTTGATATATGGCTCCGTTCTAATATAATTCCACAGTTTTTCTGCACCCATTTCTGCTAATGTATGACATTGTTTTATGGACCCTTTCAGTTTCCAAACTTGTTCAGCGTGGTAGGATCTTGTATTTCCTAACCAACGGGAATCATTTTTCCATTCAGCAGTGACTCGTTCTATAAATTCATTTCTTAATTCAGACTTCTTCATGTTGTATTCCCCATAATTTTGTTATGGGTTGAACAGCAAATATTGCAATATGAACAATATTTGAATATTATATGTAGATATAATACACAATTACGCTATTCAAGCTCATTATCCTTTAATTATATATAAGAGATTCGGTGAAATGGAGATTATATCATATTATTTTTGATCATCGCATTTTAAGTGCGAAAATTTTTCAATTAATACCTTGTTTGACAAAATTTATCTATATATTGACAAAGGATGTTGATTAATCAATGCATATTGTAACGGTTAAATTAATTGACAAAAAATCAGACTCAGTCCTTTATATATTCAAGTGAGTACCGATCAGTAGAGAACTAGGTTTTGCGAAACCGAAAACTATGAAGGTATTGATGAAAAAGATATCCGAGGAAGTTCTTTACTGTCCAACAGATTGTTTGACAGTAACGCCGTTTCGAGTGATCAAGCGGTGGATAAAAATCACGGTAACCTATCTTTGTGGATCCCATTTTTCGAGTCATCGAAAGGGCGAGAAGATACCAGAAGCACGGATTTATTAAATAAATCGAGAATACTATTAGCTTCGCAAGAAGTGGTGGCAACACCTGATAGTGTTTGTGGAACGTGAAAAACCATTATTTAAATAAGAAATATCGGTTAGATCATGAATTCAATCATCAATTAGCGATAATTAGATATATCATAATATGGAACTGAGAACATTTTAATAACCAAAATAGAATTTTGACTTATTGAAAGGTAAAATTAATTTACAATCTGCTGATTCAATTGAAATTACAACAGTTATGGACAATTCACTTGATATGTTTATGGCAGGGACTGAAAAC
>JAAFKL010000411.1 GCA_021399405.1 Candidatus Heimdallarchaeota archaeon
AGGAGGTCAATCCTCCCTCATACCTGGCAAAGGATGGCTATTTTGTAGTCCAATTTATACCAAGACAGATCAAAAGAGAGGGTGATCAATTAAGATTGAGTCTGGGTAAAAGAGGTAAATTGAGTATGGGAATAAGATATGTATGGGTAACCATTCCTCCGAACATTCGAGACAATCTGATCAATATGGTGAGAATAGTACCTCGATACAAAGGGGACTATTTTGAGATAGAATTTGTTTATAAACCAAAAATCAGCATCCCAAAATTTGATTATTCTCAATATTTATCCATTGATTTGGGCTTGGATAATTTTGCAGCAGCTGTAACTACCAGAGAGACTGCCTTCATTATTGAAGGACGAGGAATTAAATCATATAATCGGTGGTGGAATAAAAAGAAAGCAAAATTACAAAGTCAATATGACAAACAGGAGATAAAATGGGGCAAGAAGATGACGAATCTAGGAGTGAAAAGATATAATGTAATGAGAAATTTTATTGCACATAGTGTTAATAAAATCATCAAACATTGTGTCGAACATAAAATTGGCAATATTGTTATTGGTGATTGGGAGGATATGAAGCGTGGTCTGAAAATGAAGAAGAAAACAGCTCAACAATTCCAGCAGATCCCTTATGCTAAATTCAAGATGAATTTACAGAGTAAGGGAGAATTATTTGGAATTAAAGTAGAATTTGTGGATGAGGCATATACCTCACAAACCTGTTCAGGATGTGGGTTGATAAGAAAAGCAAATCGAATTGAACGTGGATTGTACAAATGTAAAAACTGTAAACTACAGCTAAATGCAGATATTAATGGAGCAATTAATATCATGAGAAAAGTAGCTCCAAATAGTTTATCTAAATGGAGTAGTGGCGACATCATCTCGCCAGATCGTCTGAGATTAGTTAATTTCAGCGTTCAAAATATTGTACGGACAATTTAGATGATGAGTTCACTACTTGAATCTATTATAAATCAATATAGACCAAGTTAGATATAAACATAGGCTAATCAAATTGATACTAATTCTTGATTCTCATACTTAAGATTGAGTGAAAATTGTTTGGTTCCACAATTACATTCTACCTGAAGCAATTAGGTAAGCATCAGGTTCAAATCTAAGTTTCCACATAGAAATTATACCAAATACAGGACCAATCGCCAATATCATGAAGGCATATTTCCATCCAACAATTTCTTGTATGTACCCAATTAATTTAATTGAGACAATTGTTAATGCAAACCCAATTGCTGTCTGAATAGTTAATGCACTTCCCACCAATGATTGATCAGATAACTCCGTTACCATGGTCGAATATTGGGGGGAATCAGGTACAATAGTTGCACCCCAGATAAGAGCCACTGTTAAAACTAAGAACGGGTTAAAGTAGAAAAATCCTATAACAAATCCTGATATCCCACTTATAGATAACATAGCGATATTGAATTTAGTTCTACCGATTTTATCCGCTAAATAACCTCCAAATATATTACCAATTGCTCCTCCAGCGAAAACCATAAACGTACCGATTGACATGAATCTAATTAACTCAGCATCTGTAGCATTTGGGAAACTATTACCATAAGAATCTTTCAACATTATTGGAATCCAAACCCACATCGCATAAAGCTCCCACATATGCCCAAGATAGCCATAATTTGCCAATCTAGTAGATCTTTTTGCAAAGATGGTTTTAACTGCACGAAGTTCAAATTTTGCTGCCTTCCCGACAAACGGTCCTAATTCAATAAATTTCAGAACTAATAAACCCCCTACAATAGATAACAAGCTGGCAAATAATAGAACAGATTTCCAGTTGGGGGATCCAAATAATCTAAATAAATATGGTAATCCTGATCCGGCGGTCAATGCACTGAGTAAAATTCCAATTGCAAGACCTCGGTTTTTCTTGTAATGCGAAGCAGTAATTTTCATACCGACTGGATAGATGCCAGCCAGAAAAAATCCGGTGAAAAATCTCATGACCAAGATGAGATTGAAGCTTATTCCATCATAATAAATAATTATTAAATTTGAAACAGCACCTAATACAGACGAAATAAAGAAAAAATTAGTTGCCTTGAAAAGATCCGGTATATTGAAAATTGAAAAAATTAGGCCACCAATGACAAATCCCAAAGTCACAACTATACTTAAAAGAGATATATCGCTATTATTCAACCCAAAATCAGCTTCGAACTGGTCTATTACTGCATTTGGAGCAAACCACAACGATAAACCAAAAAGTTGGGCTAATGATAGAATTATCAATATCGATTTTTTTGGAGTATAGTTATCAGTTGAGATATTTAAGAATTAATTTCATGTTAAAAAAAGATCATCTAAGAAAAAAGTAACATAAGAGAGATAGTGGATATTCTGTTGAAAAATATTTAAATTAAATCTTGTAATAAGAATTATTGAAATTAATTTTTCCCCTTCAATGTTTAAACTGAAGGGGAGTTTATGAATTTAATTGTTTAATTTTTTCTTCTCAAGATTGGGATTGCTGCAAATACTGAGAATAGAGCAATAACAAATCCAAATCCGGGGCTTTCTGTTGAAACGGATGTAGTGGTATCTGTATTAGTTACTGTATCTGTTTCAGTATCGGTTTCTGTATCAGTAACTGTATGTTCAAGAACGTTGAATAAGAACTGATTACATTGTGCGACGTGTCCAGTAGGATCTGCATTTGGATCTCCGAGACCAGACCCGGCTGTTGTTGTGCCATTTGCCCAAACGATATCACCATATTGATCGTATCCGCCAACTGGATCCCATATTGCAACATTTTCAAAGATTGCAGCTTTAAGATTTAGCAATACATATACTGCTTCACGATCACCGTTCGCATCAAAGCTTACTGGACCTGTGACACCCTCAAATGAAGTTGTTTTTAATTCAGCAAGTAAATCAGCTCCAACAGTTGGATCATCACCAGCGACAATCATAGCATGAGCTGCTCGAGCAAATGTGTATACTGCATCAAATGCGAATGATGCAAAAGTGTTTGGAGCTCGATCACCTGAACCTTCATAATCAGCTGGATCACCACATTGCCACATGTCTTTGAAACGTAGCCATTGATCACCAGCACCTTTGTTAAGTGAAGTTCCAATCATACCTTGCATAGCTGCTTGTACTGCTGCATCTCCTTCAAACGCTTGTTCTTGAGTGGAACCATCAGTTCCAACCCATTGCCAACCGGCAGCAGGTGTGATACCAGCTGCAGCAGCTTGACCCATAACAGTTTGTGTGTCACCGACAATTGCGTTGAATACTATGGTTTTAGAAGCTGCGGCTCCAGCAAAGATTAATCCGAGTTGAGTTGAAACATCAGCACTACCTTGGCTGAATGTTTGTGCAACACTTACAACTCCACCAAGACCTTCGTATGCGGTTTTGAATACTGAGATACCACCTGCACCATAATCATCACTAGTAGCTAGGGTGTGTACTGTTGTAATTCCCAAATCAGTGTATAAGATAGCAGCTAGTGCTGCACCTTGAACTGAATCTGGGGGTACTACTCGTAAGAAATATGGGTAAGCAGTCTTGTTTGTTAAGTCTGCATTTGTTGATGAATAAGAAATCTGTGGGACTTGAGCTGGGGCGGCGACATCAGCTATAGCTTTTGAAACTGATGATGATGCGGCTCCAACTAATCCAAATACATCAAGATCTATTAATTCTTGAGCTGCAGTTGCGCCTGAAGCTGGTACTGTTTCAGTATTCCTCACAACCATTTTAAGAGTGGTTTGTGGAAGAATATCTGATCTACTGTTGATTTCATTAACTGCCATACGGGCTGCAGCTTCCCTCTCGACACCACCACCTGATAAGGTTCCGGTTAGAGGAAATAATCCACCAAGTGTCAATTCAGTTGGGGCTGCGTGTACTCGTACAGAAGCTGTGGCTGAAAAATTGACAGTAAGGGTTAATGAAAGTATTAACAATAACGTGAATATTTTTTTCATTTTTTGTTTCTCCTTTAGATCAAAAAGATCGAATAGTAGTAATCTTTACCACCTTGATTTCTCAAAGGTGCAGTATTTCTACTATATTTCGGTAAATTCTAGGTCAATTGAACTCATTTAAAAATCTTAATCCGCCCAATTTGTTTATTGCTATGTAATGAATTAATATATACCTAAAATTTTCACAATAATATTTTTCAAATTATTGTTTATATATTTAACATATACAATCTATAGCAACAAACAAATAGCTGACTCCATAGAATTTAGGGTTAAGGGTTTAAATCATCATTTATCGGTATCGTTTTAGAAATGCATGGGAAGAAAGGTCACAATAAGTGATTACACATGATATTACGTAAAATTAATTGTAATTTTTAAATAATTTAAAAAAAGTTGATAAAAGCCTTTTAAGGAGCCTTCTCTAATTCGAATTTATCAGAAATCGAAATTAGGGTGAATAGTTGTCAGAATCAATTGTGAAAACAAAAAATTTAGAGAGTGGATACGGTAAATTACAAATTTTATTTGGAATTGATATCGAATTAAACAAAGGAGAATTAGTCACTATTATTGGACCTAATGGTTCTGGAAAAAGTACTTTGATTAAAACAATCATGGGATTGGTACAACCTTGGAGTGGGGAAGTAATAATTGGAGGTAAAACCAATATTGCTGGTATGAAACCTTATGAAATTGTAACCAAAGGGGTACCCATAAATTATGTTCCGCAAGTGTCTAACGTATTTCCCACCCTAAGTGTAAAAGAGAATCTTCGACTTGGGTCACTACCCAGAAAATCAAAAGATACTGTAGATGAAGATCTTGAGCAGATTTACAAACTATTTCCAAAATTAGAGGAGAGGTTAAATCAAAAAGCTGCCCTCTTATCTGGCGGAGAAAGACAAATGTTAGCTCTAGGGCGTGCTCTAATGTCTAACCCTGAAATTATTCTTCTTGATGAACCGACTGCAGCCTTAGCTCCGGTATTAGCTGACGAAATATTTAGTAAAATTTTAGAATTAAAAGCACTAGGGATTAGTATTTTATTAGTTGAACAAAGAGCAACTCGGGCCCTCAAAATAAGTGATAGGGGATATGTTTTTGTTAGTGGCAAAGTAGCTTTCTCAGGTAAAGCTTCCGATCTTGTTGGTAACGAGAAAATTGGAGAATTATATTTAGGAAAACGTTAGGAGTGATATGATAATGAGCAAAGTAGTTAATAAAAATGACAATACAATAATTGAAGCCGATACTGACTGGATAAGAATTCGTCGTCTCATAATTTCAACATTATTTTTCGCTCTCCCAGCCGTATTGATAATATTTGATACCAAATTTGACAAAGACTGGGGTGGTTTGTGGATCGATAAAGATCTCGGTGTGTTACCAGATTTATCTTGGTGGGTACATGGATTATATTTTGGATATTTATTCGTCCTCATTATCGCATTGAAAAATGAAAATGATCGAACATTTAATTTAGAAAAAATCCCTGCGCTAAAAAATAAGGTGGATGAAGTAAAATTAGTTATCAGCCTCGTTGCCATGCTTACCATAACGTTACTAATTTTTCTATATTTAGATCGAGATGTAAACGCAACTGAGACCATTACCTCGACAGGAGTGCGTGTAGTAATAGTTGAGAGAATTGAATCCGGCTTTATCAATTTTAGAGTTTTATTAGTCTCCTTAGTATTTATTGCATCTATTTTAATAAAATTATTCGGAAAGGAAATAGGGGATAAGGGATCAAAATACTACAAACCTACCTCAGCTGTTCTCCTAGTAATCTCATTCATTTACCTTTTAGCTCCCCCATTTTTGATTGTTGGAGGAATGACATTAAATTTTGGTGCAGATCAATTTCTGTTTGATATAGCTCATAGAACCAGCCTAAATTTTAGTCAATATCAACTTTTGTCAATCTTATCTTATATATTCTTTATAGCTGTCTCTAGTAGGGATGTTTCCTCATTTTTTAAGGAGTCAACAGGCAATAAAATATTAGTTTTTCTTATAATATTTTTTATTTTTGCAATAGATTCGATTGCTATCACTATGAATAGCACAACATCAATTAATTTCTTTTCACAAATTGTATTAATTACTGTACGAGCAGCTCAATATATTCTAATTTCGGCAGGGTTAACATTGACAACAAGAGTTAGAAAATTTAGTAATTTCGCACAGGCTGAGTTTTTAACAATTGGATTATATACTGTGGTTGCGTTTAGAACATGGAATATTTTCAAAAATGGTGATTTACCTTTTGTTGGTGATGCATTTGGAAATTATTCTTATATGTATTCAAATATATTTTTCCAAATACCTGCGATCTTCATTATTACTGGTTTCGTGGGAATATTGGGTGAAATATTCATTTATGCTCCCTTAGATCGGCGGAAAGCTACAGCATTAACCTTAATGGTTGGCTCGATAGGACTGAGTCTTATTATTAGACAGACAGTACAAGAGATATTTGGAGGTTCAAATCAAATAGCAACTAATCCTAAATACCCCGCATTTTTTGATAATATTCATGACACAGTAAAATCTATTAGTATTGGGGCTTCAATACAAATTGTGGAAATTTGCTTTTTAATCGGAATTATCATTGGTGCAATAATTCCCTACTATAAATCCCAGCAAATTAAAAAAGATATTCCAATTGGAGTTGTCACTGGCGCAGTCTCCGGATTCATTATTGGGAATCTCTTAACACTCCCATTTACATCTCACCCCGAACGAGGAATTATTGATGAGGAAAGAGAAAAAATTGCTTTGGGCAAATTCGATTTCTTTTGGATGAGAGGTGAAGATAGTTTAAGATTATTTAATGTGGGAGAAAAAACCGTTCTGGTTGATAGGGATCAAGCATGGACCGTTTTCCTAATGATCATAATTGTGTTAATCCTTAGATTCATTTTTACTCGTACCACGTTAGGCATATCTATGAGGGCTACTGCTGATGATGATGAGTTAGCACAAATTACTGGAATTAATACAAGGCGGGTAGTATACTGGACATGGTTTATTGCTGCGGGTGTCACTGGAGTGGGTGCAGTTTTCCTACTATCAAGCTCAAGTTTTACTCCCGCTACTGCTTTTGATCGGTATTTACTGATCATATTTGCAGTAGTAATACTGGGTGGATTTGATTCATTTGAGGGAACATTGGTATCTGCTTTTATTATTGCCTTTGTTCAATCATTGACTGTTCTTATAAATTTTGAACTATTCACCTGGGAGAAATCAAGTGATCATATCGATAAATTAGTTTTTTGGAATGCAATAGGTGATTGGTTCTTCGTTGGACCCTTTGCAATTATGATTGTGGTATTATTAGTGCGACCAAGAGGTATTTTTGGATTAGTAGATCCAAAATCGAAATTATAGGAGAAAAAAAATATGTCAGAAAATAAAAATAATGATGATGTAGAAACTGAAACTGAAGTAACCAGTTTCTATCAAAGAGTTAAAAATAAATATAGCGCAAATCAATCATTAATATTGATGCTAGCGTTCGGTATTCCTGTGTTTTCAGCCTTCTTTTACCCATACTTCACTAATCAATTTACTGGAACAGGGTATTATTTACTTAGTTTTACTCTGGTTTTCCTTTTTGCAGCAATGACCTTATCCTTAAATTTAGAAGTAGGATATCTTGGATTACCAAATTTCGGAAAAGTCGCTTTTATCGCTATTGGTGGTTATTCATATGCTCTTTCAATGATGGCCTTAACTGCTGAATATAGTGAAGGGGATCCATTTTTCCTTGGTATTAAATATACATTGGGCTTAGGTATTGTTTATTCAGTAGTTGTAGCCATCATAGTCACTGGTATATTCGGAGTAATATTGACAATTCCCACCTTAAGGCTTAGTGAAACATATCTAGCTATTGTAACAATTGTAGCAGGGGAAATGTTACGGTTTATCGCCTTTAATCAAGAAGAATTAGGTGGATTTGAAGGGATAAGGGTAGGTAATCCTGTACATAGTCAGTTTGACACCCAACAAATAATGGGAGGCTATTATCTAGGACTTAATACTTTTATTATAATGGTGGGTGTTCTATTACTAGGTCATGGATTGTACTACTATATTTATAGGCGTCAAAATGATGATGATATAAACCGAAAAATAGCGCGAGCGACCCATAGAGTTCTTACATTTGCAGCAATCGCAGCAATGGTTGTAATAGGTTTAGAATATTTTAACGAAATTAATGAAAGACCTACACTTGTTTTGCACCTTTTCTTGATCCTGTTTATTGTCACTCTAATAATTTATCAATCAATTCGTAATTTCATTGCAACTAAAATACCGCTATTTAATAAATTAAAGCCCCACAGGGGTATTGATTTAATATTTGGTATTAATTATTTATTGGTATTACTTAATTATGTGAGGGGATTATCGGTTGATCGTGATACTTATCAATTTCGCGTATTTCGTCTCTTTACTGAAATAAGTCCACTTGGTGGTAACTTTAAATTTGAACCCCATTTCACAATAATCGATGTTGAGATAATAGTGATAAATTGGTTTTCTATGATGGTTGCATTGTTTACTTTAGTTATAATATACGTAATTATGGAAGAAATTTATTACTCGCCTTTTGGGAGGACTTTACGTGCAATTCGTGAAGATGACACCAGTGCAACCTCAGTTGGAAAAAGTATTTTTTCCTACAGATTAAGAGCTTTGATAATTGCAAGTGCGTTGGCTGGGTTCGCTGGTGCAATGTATGTAGCTATCACTCCCACTCAAGCTAATTCACAATCTTATATTCCACTATTAACTTTTCAATTATATATTTATTTAATTGTTGGTGGTACAGGAAACAACAAGGGTGCTGTCTTTGGTGCTACTATCATGGTTTTGTTAGAACGAGTAACTAAAGGAACATTTGTTTTAGATGCCAAAATATGGGATGATTTTACATATCCTGATGGGTCAAGGGTTGATCCGATAAATGTAGGCCTAATTATGGCAGGTGTAATTCTTGTATTATTCCTAATATACGCCCCAGATGGAATAATTCCAGAAGTAAAATACAATAATCCAAGGTATTACGATATGCTTGCATATACAGAAAAGGAACGTGAAGAAGATGATAAACTACTTGCTGCCCTTATTAAATTAAGCGGAACTGAGCTGGAAACGGAGGAATGGATATAAATGACTGAATCAAAATACGTACTATCAGCGGAACGAGTGCATAAATATTTTGGTGGTGTGAAAGCACTTGAAGGAGCCACCGTCGCCGTAGAAAGAGGGAAATTAACCTCCTTAATAGGTCCCAATGGATCTGGGAAATCAACTTTTTTCAATGTAATCACTGGATTTCTGGAATTTGAGAAAGGAGATGCGTCGGTCAAATTCAAAACTACAGACATCGCTAATATGGAGCCATCTATTATCGCAAGGCAGGGGATGGTTCGTACTTTCCAACATACAAGGAATTTTCCAAAGATGACAGTTCTCGAAAATATGTTAGTTTCACCACAAAAACAAGCAGGTGAAAGCATAATTTGGGCATTTTTGGGGAAGCGACTTTGGATAAAACAGGAAAGGTACAATGTTAAAAAAGCAATGGTAATTTTGAATTTCCTAGAAATTGGTCATGTGATAGATCATTTGGCAGAAGAACTTTCAGGTGGACAACAAAAACTGTTAGCAATTGGAAGATTGTTGATGACCCAGCCCTCCCTTTTGTTACTTGATGAACCTGTAGCCGGTGTAAACCCGACTTTAGCCAATAAAATATTTGATCGTATCATCGAACTAAAGGATAAGAAAGGAATTGAGGTCTTCCTCATTGAACATAACATGGATGTAATAATGGCATTCTCTGATGAAATATATGTTTTAGCCGAAGGTAAAGTAATTGCTCAAGGTACTCCAGAAGAAGTCCAAAAGAATCGTCAAGTGTTAGCTGCCTATCTCGGTGAAAGTCCAGATGAAGCTTAGATAAACCTACGTTTACCTATATTTGCGCACATTATTCAAACCAGAATAAAATTCTTCTCACTTTATTTCAATAACCGGAAATGAGATTTATTAGTTTAAATAATAAGTATAAATTATTGCCTGAAGACATTTTTAATAATCTTAAAACAATAGCAAAGGAATTTTCTACCAAACGGAACTGGTTAAAGTACCACAATCCTAAAAGTCTATCAATGGCGATTACAATTGAATCAGCTGAGCTGATGGAAATATTTCAATGGTGGACCAATGAAGAAAGTACGACACGATCAATGGATCCTAATATCAAAATTGATATCGAGGGAGAAGTTGCAGATATAATGATCTATATTCTTCATCTGGCTAACACATTAAATATCAATTTAGAAGATGCTGTGAAGTCCAAATTAGAGTTCAATGAGATGCGATTTACAGATGAGGTGGTTTCTTCTTTGGAAACAAATAATTTTATTAGGAAGAATAAATAATTTTCAATTTTTTCCTAATTTTTTCCTCGATCAATCAATCCAAATATTAGTGAAGCAATAAATCCTACAGGAACTTCGAGATATGTCAACGTTATCCCTAAAGCTTCTTCTGAATCATAGAAAAATGTATCATTATCACTCAATTCTAAAAATCTGAGTGCAAATAATGCTATACCACAAATAAGCAATATGTATGCTGATTTTTTACTATCTGAATCTAAAACTGCAAATGCGAGTCCAACAAACAATAATGCTAGTATTATAATGCCTACTGGTCTATAGTCTTTTCCAAAATAAGCTTCATATACGCTTCCTTCTTCGATCCAGTCGGTCTCAAAAGTGTCAGTCTCTGTATCAATACCGTCTCCATTTGTATTTATCCAAAAATAACCTTGTAATGAATTAACTGTCGTGTCCCCGAAGGTTGATTCCAATGTTATTCTTGTATAAGTGAAAGGTAAGAATAACAATATGAGTATACCGATTAATGCGAATAATCTCATTTATTGATTAAAACTGTATATATAAAAAAGGAATCTCCTGAAAGTTTGTATCAATTTTATATTTTTTTGATATTTGCAAATCTAACCTCATATTCAATTAAAATTGACAAATAAGATATAACTCTCTTCCTTCTCACAGATTAATAATTCAATAATTTACTCTTTAGAGCCTTGTCTAAAATCAAGTAATACAAAAATCATAGCAATTACAAATCCAACAGGAAATTCTATCGAAGTAGAAGTTGTACCTAATAAATTGGTTTTTTCATAAAATGAAGAATCTAAATCGCTCAAATAGAGAAATCTAAGTATCAATAATAATATTCCAGAGACCATTAAAATGTAGGTAGAATTGTTAGTTGTAGTTTCTGTAGCGGCTACTCCCAAACCAACTATTAACAAAATTAAAATGAGTAATCCAAAAACAAACAAATTTCCGAAGTATGCATCATAAACTCCGTCCTCATCTATCCAATCCGTCTGAAAAGATTCAGAATCTTCAAAATCAAATCCCAATGTAGGTGCTTCAAATGTCGATCTGAAATTTAGCAATCCAAGATAATTAACACTGGTAGAATCTCCAGCTACACTCTCTGTCGTTGTTCTAACAATGCTAAAAGGCAAAATTAGAAGCAATATAATACCAATTAGAGTAAATAATCTCATGAATTTTCCATGTAATTATTATTACAAAAAATTTGACTACTCCTTTGAATTAAACCCTCAATAAATATTATTTATTTGCATTAACATCCATCAGACCAAAGGATTCTCAAAATATCACCTCATAATAAAATCAAACTATTCAGAATATGGTAACTTTCTTTAAGATTTCTTCATCCTATTATGTATGATCTGAAAAGTTAACTTTCTTGTATGTTCAGCTAATAATATACAAACGTCACCGTATCCTCCAGCTGCTACACTGGAATAGTATACTACATGTCTCCGTATGGAGAGAGACACTTCCTTCCACTTGGTTTATTCGAGTTAGCAGACCCGACCAAGATGGGATTTTCATACTTTTTAACCATCGCAAGATCATTCG
>JAAFKL010000412.1 GCA_021399405.1 Candidatus Heimdallarchaeota archaeon
CCGCCGGGATTTGAACCCGGGTCGAAGGAGGTCTGCTTTTCAATGACAGTCCTCCATGATGGCCTAACTACACTACAGGGGCAAATAAAATCATTATTTTGAATGACCTTACTTTGATAAAGATTAGATTGGATTTAAAGAATACGATAAAGCCCCGATTAATCGATCCACTCGATGATAATAGAAAATAATGATTTATATTTTCAAGTTAACTTTTTTATCCAATTAACTGTATTGAATCAATATTTTTATTAAATTACTATAATACTCTTTTTTATGGAATCAAGCTCCATTCTTAGTGAAATAGAAGAATTACAGCTCCGACAAAAACAAATTATTGTTTGGACAGGATTATTTTTCTCACTTTTGTTTTTTCATATGGTAATTGATCCAATTTTACATTGGTCGTAATGATACATGACAGGAAAATCTGATATTTCAGCTGTTGAAGAATTACAACAGATATTTCGATCGACAAAATTTACATCAAAAGAGAATTTGATATCTTTGCTAATAATACTACCAACATTATTATTTCATTTGATATTTACTTCTGTTTTACATTTGGGTTGAGAATATGAGAATTAATAATTTAATATTGTTTTGCATATTGATATTACTAGCTGGAAGTGGCATGGTACAAAAAATACCTGCACATGTAGATGATCCTCACCCTGAAGAAAGTGATTCATCTTCTTCAATTTCGATTCGATTGTTCTTATTTGTTAATTTGATTATTATATCCCTAAGTTTGGGTTTAGTAATTTTGGTTAATCAATATCAACAAAATGTCAAATATGTCTCACCCAAAACGATGATAACAATAATTCTTTCGACATTGTTAATAAACGCCATTGTAGCAGTTAATACATATGTAGAGGTTAAATAATATGTCAGTCGATGAAAAAGATACAATTATAATTACAAAGAAGGAATATGAAATGATGAAAAAAGATTTACTTGCATTTTCCGACTATCAGAGATTGTCATCTCTATTAATCTGGATAGGCATAGCAATGGTTATTCTGCATATTGTAGCAGATTTATTCTTTCATATCGTCTAACAACGTCATAATTCATTTCTAAGTGAAGAAATTTATTATTAAAATATATCATCTACAAGTTGCCTCTTAACTAATTGATCAATAAATGTAATAAGATTAAGAAATATTATTTTATGAGAATAACGGAATTTTTTATTTATAGAATTGCTTGTTGCTTTCTCAAATGTTGTATTTCTAAAATTATGCAGGAAAATGAATAATAGGAGCTCATATAAAAAACATCTAATGTAGAATGTATCCCCTAATTCAGGAATGTTACTATCGTCCTCCAAATAGTCTGTATATGATTGAAGTAGGATTTGATGATAGCTATTTTCTTTGGTAATTTTACCCATTAATGGATAATACTTTGTTAGATACTTTTTAACAATTGGTCTAATTATTCTGCGATATGGCTCAATAGGAAGTGAATTGAAAATATAACTCTCCAATAACGCAACCTCAAAATAACCTGGTTCGATCCTAAATTCATCTAAATAGGTCACATCGTATTTCATAATAACCTCGTTATATTCATCTAGTACCAGACTATTATCAATAAATTGTGCTGTTTGAAGCCTTTTCAGTTGATGATTTGTCGATGTTGACTTCAAATAAAAGAAGTAATTCGGCAATTGGACTATTGATTTGAATTCTGGAGTTGTTAGCCCCATCGATCTCTGCATGACAGACGATTCTGTTCTAAATTGAGCAAGAAAGCTTGCATCCAAAAATACATCGCTAATAAAGGCTGGATTCGTAGTAGTAGCAATTACAGATAGACCCTTATGCCTAAGAGTTACAACAAGTTCTTCCAATCGAGACAATGTCTTATCTCTATGATTGGGCATAAACATATGAGTCTCATCAAGAAAGATAACCTTCCGTAATAATACATTAGATTTGGAGAAATTTTCACTATCCTTGTTTTTGTAATAAAGCATTAACTTTGTAATTAACATATCTAGGAAAAAACGTATGTGGTGATTTGGTGCCGATTGCTGAATATAACTCAGATCTAAAAAAACATTATTTCTGGCTAAATCCTCTGCTGAAACACTATGTCCATTTACACCGAAAACATTTCGCATCGTAGATTGTAACCAATTAAATTTATTAATTAATGCTATGGCCGTTTGTTGCTGATAATTATCAATGACCTCTTTCGATTCCACGGATGCAATAACGATATTTCGATAAAATGATTCTAGATTACCACGTTTAGCTAATGTTTTTCGAATTGCTTCAAGTAAAATATGTTTTTGGGGGGGAGTTAATTCACCATCAGTCACACTTTCAACAAATGATCTGTATAATATACCAACAAACTCTACTGAATTTACATTGGGGGGTTGATCAAATATGTCAATATGTAAATTTTTCCCAGGCACTAGAACCATGCCTTTTCTAAAAAATCTAAATAACCTGGGAGCGTCACCCTTGTAGTCTATATCCAAGATCGTGATTCCTTTTTGTATTAGTTGTTCCATCAGAGTTAATCTTAAAGTTGTTTTCCCAGTCCCGATAGCTCCAGATATTATTCCCCCTTGCTTAACATCTACTAAATCAATCTCAAACTTGTTATTATTGATATCAGACCCAATTACAAGATTGGGGTTCACTTGATTGAGATTGAAATTTGTTAAGGAATCAGATTTTAATTCAGATTTTGTAACTAATACCTGCTTAAGAGAGTTGATTAAGTGATAATTGAGTATTTGTGTTTGAGTTGATCTGATAAGGCTAATTTTATACTTTTTTGTAAAATTAATATTACACAATTCTTTCAATTTCTTCGTAAAAAATTTCATATCTCTTTTCCGGTCAAAGGTGAATAATAAAGAATAAGCAAATAAATCATCATCATCCGTTATATTATCAAATGCCATCATTGCTACCTGATCCTTTAATAAATTTGTATAATTTCTACTCTTACTCAATTTCTTAAATTTAAATGAAACTCCAATTTTCGTTTGAAGATTTTGTTGGAATATAATTGATTTAATTTGTGTTAAGTTAACATTTCGGATATCATCCCTTTTGGTCAATGTTTCTAAATTGAAATTAAAATACCTGTTGTGTCGTAATTTTGAATTATTTTCAATTATCACTGGGTTTTTATGATAAAAAAATTCTTGTTTTTCCAAATCTTGATTAATTGCTGAAATAGAATAGGGTATTATTCTCCTACTTTTTGACAATATTATGTATGAATTTATTTGATCATTATCAGAAATTAATTTTACTTCTATTGTATATTTACTCAATCCAAGTGTAATATCTGCTAAAGAAAATTGCAATAAATCATTGACATCCAAACGAAAAATAACTAGAGATCTCCATCCAAATAATTTATAATTGAATAAGATATTGAAGTAGTAAAAATTAATCTCCATACTCAAAAAGTACACTAGGAGAAAAATGAGAACATAATAATCCAAAATTAGTAGAATGATAATTTCAGCCGTACTGTTAATAAATAACACAGCTAAGAACTTTGAAAAAAAAAACTTATTCTAATAATTGCAAGATCGGTTTGTAAAATTAACAAAGTAACTAGCATTGTTAATAATTTCTTTTTTCCCCTCAGGAAATTAATTATCTGTGATCCTTCCTTTGAATACATCTCGACCCTACAATTGAAATCACATTTTTTGTTATAAATACTCAGAATTAATTAGAAATATTATATGGTGCTAAAGCTTCAAAAGTTGTTCTTACATCCTCAAACTTTGACCCAAATGGTGGCGCAATTATTGGGCATGTGATTCCTGCTTTTTTAAATTGAAACAATTTCTCGATGGCATCATTTTTCGAACCTGTAATGCAAAGAGTGTTGACAATTTCATCTGTCACAGCACGGTTACCACCCAAAACATCACCTTTTTGATAATGGGACATTATATTTTCTGCTTCATCTTCAAATCCCATTCTTCTCAATAAAGTATTATAAAAAGTTCCCATACCACCAAAATAGTAACCCAGATGCCCTTTTAGAGTCTCTATGTGATGGGTTTCTTTCCCAATAAGAGTGGGAATGAAAGGTGTAATCTCAAATTCACTGAATGGCTTACCAGCACTTTCAACTTTTTCTCTTACTTTGTTTATCTCAGTGCGAAACATGTCAACTGGCATAAATATTGGTATCCAACCATCAGCAATTTTAGCGGTCAATTCGACATTCTTGGGCCCAATTGCAGCGATGTGGATAGGAATATCCTTCCTAATATTTTTGTTTGATATTCTAAAATCCTTCAAGGTACCTAATTCCGAGGTTTCAAAATTTACTCGCTCTTTATTAAATATCGCCCGCAAAATCTCAACAAATTCTTTTGTTCGTTTGAGTGGTTTTTGATATTTTAGTCCATGCCAATTGTTGATAACAATGGGTCCACTTAATCCTAATCCCAGAATGAAACGACCACCTGACATTTCATCAATAGTTCCTGCAGTCATTCCTACCAATGCTGGAGTTCTACTGAACATTGAAATAATACCCGTAGCTAATTTGATGTGCTCAGTTTTAGCTGCTAATGCTCCAATAAAGCTCACCGCATCTCGTCCCCAAATTTCAGGAACAGAAATCTGAAAGTATCCAAGTTCATCAATTTTGGAAGCGTATTCCAATAAGCTACTTACTTGATAATAATCCGGTGAAATTGCAACACCAACTCGCATTAGGTCACTTCTTGACATAAATGCACAGTAGATAGATAGAATAATAATGTATTACACGTCTCTCGATTAACGAATCGAAAATATCAAGAAAACGAATCAAATGTCTCTCGCCATAGTTGAATAAAATTAGTTGCTAATGTTTTGTCAATTTGATTGGAAACATTTTGATCTATTTTTATTGATGTCCCAATGATCGCTCCTGAGATATATTTGGAGTAATCAGGTAAATTATCATAACTGATCCCACTACCAATTATAGGTTTGAAATTATTTTCACTAAGGATTTTCAATTTTTTCTTATCTGGTGCCCTACCTGTAGAAGCACCAGAAACAACTAATTGATCAGCTTTACCACGTAATAATGCATTTTCAGCGGACTCCAGTAATGAAAAATTCCCCATTGGGGAAGCATGTTTTACATGGATATCCGCAAGAATTTTGGTATTTGACTTAAGATTTCTGCGTGTTTCGGTAACATCATAGGCTGCACCTTCGATTATTCCTTGGTCTGTAATATAGGCCCCTTCCCAAACGTTGCATCGAATAAATGGTAAACTAAGTACACTCGCTACTTTCATTGCTTGAACACATGCATTACGCAGGATATTTACTCCAATTGGTATCCCTGTTTGTTTGTTAACTTCGTGCAAAATTATTGAATATTTGATCAAAACATCCTCTGAGATTGATGATTTCGCAAAAGGGCTATCATTGAAATTTTCTATCATAACTGCCGAGTAACCTAAATCCTTCAAAAGTGAGGCTTCAGATATTGCATATTGAAATGTTTCCTCCAAATTCACGTTTTCTGTTAGATTAGGAAGATGGATCATACCAATGAGAGGATAATTGTTTAGATCAAATTTCATATCTTATTTTTAGTCTGTAATTATCCATAGAAAAGACTTGAGACTACATAAATTGAAAAGAAACACAATACTCAATTATTTTCCTACACTTTGCTAAGATGTGATTAAAATTAAATACAAATCTCATATATTTATTTAGAGAACGGTGTTAATCTCTCCTGCAATATTTTGGTAAATTAGTTTTTGTATATCTTCGATTTCACTTGCTTGATTCAATGCCCACATCAATTTGATTAAAGCCACTTCAGATAACATGTCAAATCCACTTATTGCTCCTGCATTTTGGGCGAGCTTACCAGTTTCATAAAGATAAGATTCAGTTCTTCCAAATATACACATCGACGTAATGATAACTGGTATATTCAACGTACTAAGTTGTTTTATTGAATCAACTAATGATCTTTCAAGAATAGGAATATTACCCGCCCCATAACATTCCAAGACAATTCCTTTGTAACCTAGTTGAACTAATCCTTGGAAAATTTCAGGATTCAATCCAGGAAAGACTTTAATTAGAGCTACATTTGGGTTTAACCCTCCATCAATCCAAGCTTGGGTCTTTTGTCTAGGTTTTATGAAAGGATCTATTATTTCAATAGTTCTTGAGATTTCTGCAAGTGGAAATGGATCTACCGTTTCAAATGCCGAAAGATCGTGTTCTCTCAGCTTGATTGTTCTACAACCTCTTAGGATCTTAGAATTAAATACGATTATTGATTCACCAATATTCGTTTCCCCAGCCACTCTTATTGAATCGATTAGATTTCTTTGCGCATCTGATGAAAAAATATTTAGTGGTATCTGGGATCCTGTGAAAACAACGGGTTTAGTTATATTTCTAATAAGGATCGCAACTGCTGCAGCTGAATAAGCCATCGTGTCTGTACCATGTGTCACAACAATTCCATGTACTGTAATATCGTTTAATACTTCCATAATTTTTGAAGCGATGTGAACCCAATCCTCAGGTTGAAGGTTGGCTGAATCTACATTCATTATTTCCTCCAATTCAATTTTATAAAAATCGGAAATTTGAGGAATGTATTGTATTATGCTTTCTACATCCATCCCTGGCTTTAGTCCATCCTCACTATGTATACTCGCGATAGTACCCCCCACACCTAGAATTTTTATCTTTTTCATGATTGGAAAAAGTATACCTATTTAAAATCTATTTACAATTGATTTCAGTAATTAGTATATTTACTTTCGGTCTACTCAATGTTTCTGCACTTAAGGCTAAAGGCTTTTTGAGTGGGGCTCCCGTCATTATCCTTTATGTAACATCCTAGGATTCCTAGGATAGTTACAAGAAAAAATATACTTTGTTGAATGATTACAAACTAAGGGTCAATAACTGTTATTCATAATCTAGCTAAACTTGAATAAACTTATACATTTTAACTTATAAGATTTGTTTGTATTTATGATTTAATCAAGTGTTAATCAATTGTTTTTCTTTCACTTGTAAGCTACTGTGCTAAAGATTCTTATAGTAAATCACAATAAAATTAATTATCATGGTGCACAAAGCATACAAGTTTGA
>JAAFKL010000413.1 GCA_021399405.1 Candidatus Heimdallarchaeota archaeon
ACATCAAAAATTGTGGAGTTTGCTACCGGAGACAAAATCGCAGCGATCGCTTGGTTTGCTAGTGCTTTAATAATGACGTCAACCCTTATTATGAGGTTTTACTCTATCGATCTAGAAAAATTCACAACAATTATACAAGAAACTAATCCGGTTGATTATGAATTATCTCCAAAGAAGTTTCTTGATTGGATTACAATTGCAATGGTGGTTGGATTGTTTGCTACTGTAACAATACATTATAATTTTATTGCAGGAATGTTAGTGTATCTTCTTATGCAGCTTTCATTGATAAAAGCTTTCTCAGGAATTTTTGTTATCAATCCTAAAATTGCGTTTACAGATCCTGCACTCAAACGATATTCAACCATTTCGGCAATATTTTGGATTTTTTACGTTGCAATCGTGTATACAGTATTTGTCTATAATGGTTCTGAATCATTGATAGTTGTTCCCTATATTATCTTTCTTGGGGTAATGGCTCATATTTCATGGTATGGTTTGAGTTATGATAGATCCCCACTTTTCAAATACATGATGATCGCCGCTTCTGCAATCTTTGTTTTCTCTGATTCCCTAATTGGAAACGATGTTTACGGAGAAACAAAGTTACCAGAAGATCTATATCATACAATCGACATGACCTACGTTTTAAACATATTTTTAATGTCTCAAGCTGTGTTATTTCTAAAAGATAAGGCGGGTCAGTCAGCCTTGAAATTGTGAAATGATTAATGGATATCCAGTTCGAACCTGCATAAAATCAAAATAATATAAGAAAATTAAGCTTTTAGATATCAATATAATGACCTTTCAAGACTTTAGATGTTATTGATTGTCCTAGTGATTATAAACATAGTTTTCAAATTAGTAACTTTATTAGATTTACTTTTTATACTAATCCCCCCTAAACCAAACAATCAAACCATCAAAGATATTAAAACATCAGGTGTGTAATATTGAAAACGAATTTTAAAACAGTACTAATTATTTTATCTTTATTATTTTCAGGCATATTCCTATTTGCTAACTTCAGCAGAGGTGCAATCAATCCAATTCAGAATGTATTCTGGCTTGGAGAAGATGATGGATATGCTATGAATGTGACAACTCTAGATTTTGGAGGTAATACGGAAATACCAGACGAAAGTGGTGGCTACCTTAGAGAAGGTGAAATCTTCTACTTTGGGTTTGAAAGTATTCCAACGGATTGGCTTACAAACCCCTTTGAGTACCTTAATGTGAGTCAATACGTTAGTGGGAGCCTAGACTCAAGTAGTGAAGTTGATGTAAGTTCATATGTGGCACCATGGCTCTATAATGCTACAACTCTTTATAATGAGAGTGCAGGATTAGGGCCACCTTTATTGATACCTGCTATGCCATTACCATTTAACCCTGCCGACAAATCAAACTTTTATTCAGAGATTACAACCGAATTTGTTTCACACGGTTTCACTGTAAGTGAAGATAGTGATTACATTCGCATTTACGCAAATAATTTGTTGAACGAAGATGGGACATTCTCAGTTGAAACAACCGTTTCAAAGGGTATTGGATTGATGCATAATTATACATATTCTGATAGCTTAGGAAATATATTACAGTTAGAGTTTCATTCTGTACTTTCCCCTAGCAATTTTCCTCTCTCATGGCATGCTGAGGATCCGGTTTTGAGTTATGAAATTTTAACCGCAAATGGAACAAATGGTTTCTCATTTGAAGTCAATAATCCTTCTGACTCTCCTTATGAACCACAATGGGGAGAAGGTACAGCCTATCAAGGTCAATTGCTTCAAATGGACTTGGGAGAATTTAGGGGATTTGATGTGGATGGACCAGCAGGCTACGAATTAACATTGCATACAGAAACTGGAGGTGTTCATTTTAACATTTCTCTTGAATTACCAAGTTCCGATCCAAGGAATAATACTTTCTATTTGTATCCACTATTTCCAGTAGCTTCTAGGACCTTAATCGATGCTTACTTTGCCTTTACTTATGTAGCAAATGATAATTATACATATTCTATTGTGAATGATTTGGCTACCATCAATTTTGATGATGGAAATGATAGTCTTACAGCAACTTGGGATTTAAACAATGGTGTGCTCCAATATTGGAAATTAAACCAGTTAAACCAAGAGACCAACACACGATCTACACTCGAATTCCAACTAATTTCATTTGCAACTTTAACGGATCTTGGACCATATTGGGGACAAACTACTGGAGTCGCACATACATATGTGTTAGAATCACTTAATACTACTACAGGTCATCAACTAGATTTATCTGAAGATACAAATGGTCATGGTTATATTGCTGAAGGAGAATCAATTTATTTTGACCTTATCAATAATAGTGTATTTGGTGATGCAAGTCCTCTGCAATTAAATCAAGATAATTCTGATGATGGAGGTGATGGACCCATGTCATATTATAATTTAGGAGGTCCTAATGGTGGATCTGTTATAAATATCAGATTTGCATTTCCAGGGGACACGAATTGGGATGGACCTCCAATGTTATATCCTCATTTATTATTGGGTACAACTGATTACTTTGATTGGGCAAAAACTCAATACGGATGGGCTGGATTGACGTTTGATTATGATTCAACTACGGTTTGGTTTGATTGGGCAGTTGATTTTGAAGGTACTACTGGTAGAGTTTATGCTGAATGGGATAAAACAACAGGTGTTTTACAGGAATATTTGGTTAGCATAAATGAGGAACTCACAGATCCAGAGGCCTTTGAAATGCATTTAGTATTGGAAGGAACCGGAATTCCAACATATCCAACTTCTTCCAGCACCACATCAACTTCAACCACAACATCACCTACAACAACTTCTTCATCAAGTGGTGAAGGAAATGGTGATTCAGCTGGTATACCATTTAGTAATATGTACTTTATCATTTTAGGAATTATTGCCTTACCTGTAATTCGAAGAAAAATTAAAGGATAATTCCTCAAACCAACATCCCGAGCTAATAATCTATAAATCTATTTTACAATATAATTATTCGTAGAAATTACAAATCATTAAACACAGAATGGTATGATGGATTAATCTTCAAGTACTATAGTATGTAAAATCAGGGGAATAACCATGATCCCAGAAAACAACCATTGTTGATGTACAAATCGTAGATGGGTTCGAGCAGTTCTAAATTCCCAGATAGGTCTAAACTTCGCCCATATAATTAATCCTGAAATTGACAAAACTATCATCAGAATCGCTGCTATCCAACCAGTTATCCCGATTGCTTTGAAGTCATCCTCAAGAAAAATCCCATGGATTACTGCGAAAATTGTAGCTATTACCATTGTAATATTATGAAGTGTTAACATTGGTCCCTTTGATTTCCTGTAGAAATTTGCAATATTTTTCTTCAGCGGTTGATATTTTTCAATAACAAGATATCGTTTTGAATATACATAAGACCTTCTCAACAATATATACGTAGAGCCAATTCCCATCAAGATCAACGACAAATTACCAAGGTTTTTAACCCCGGTCCTCGCCAAACCTTCCATCGTCGTCATCATCATCTTCTTCAGCCATCACTTGAGTTGTAATTGAGAAAATGAGAAGAAATAGTAATAATAAATACAATTGCTTTATTTTTAATAATTTTATCAAAATCAACATTCTTTGTTAATTGACAAATTATATCAACATGGTCCGAGAACATTGGGTAAATAAAGATACAATCACTCTTTTCGACCTTCCTGAAATAGATTTATTTATTAGACAATACGCAATAATTATAATAATCAGTTAGGTCTTCATATGCTCTATAAACTTTATATTCAGCGTTTCAAGAAAGATAGCTTAGCTGATTATGAACTTTTCAAGGATATAACAAAAATTTATCGTGATAATGGGGTAATGAGTAAAAAAGTATATACTAGATTTATATGAAAATTATGACATTGTCCTACGTAGTTTTTATACTCAAGTTTGACTTAGATACTAGGGAGTCGTTTCCCAGTATCACAGATACAAAATCCCA
>JAAFKL010000081.1 GCA_021399405.1 Candidatus Heimdallarchaeota archaeon
TGTAATCAACTAGATTTTCAATTTCAGGTGACTAGAGACAATATAACAACTATGAAGGATATCATCAATTGTATCTAGTAAGGGATAAAGATAAAATTATGGATTAATAGGTTTATTAAAATCTGTGGAATTGGATAATCCGATCTTCTGCTCATAGTCAAGTGCAGTTGCTGCATCAACAATGATTGCTTTATCAATAAAAGGTACTATCCAGAATAGACCTGGACCTTTGATACCTGCATATCTACCAAGACGGTAGATTTGTGCTCTTTCGTGCTCATTGACCTTTTTGAGACCTGATAAAAGAAAACCCATAATTGCTGCTGGAATGATAAGCATTGTTAAATCTGCCATTACTCACCTCTGATTTTATCTCTCATATAAGGAATGACATCCTCAAATATTTTGAAAGATTAAAAAAATATTGATTTCTAAACATTTTGTATCTAATATTGTGAGTTTGCTATTATTTCGTAGTAATGAAATCAAAAAAAACAAAAAAAATAATATGCTACCTCAAACTCATACAATACAGTTGAATATTTGGTCCCCCCACTTTGATGTGTTTGAACATAGCCCTCTAATACTTTCCCCGTTACACTTACTATTACTCTCAAGAGTTTGCACTATCATATTACCTCCAAAAAGAAGTAAAAATATACTGATAACTAGTAAAATCGTTAATATCTGTTTTTCCTGTTCTTTCGTTATTCCTGAATGACATAAACCTCCAATGAATTTATTATATTTTAGTGAAATGTGTATTCTATTTGTCAGAAAGAAATTGCAATACCGGTCTATTTCTCACTATCACCTGGGTGTTCCACTATTCTAATCTCCATCTCCTTGTCACAGTGTTCCGGATGGGTTACTAGTTCCTGTGAGCTACTATAGAACATCTCTTCCTTCTTTTCTTCAGGAATATCTCCAAGCTTTTTGCACACAGTACAAAAATAATGAGGTTCTCTCTTTATTGTTTTTTTATCCTTTTTAGGTATTGGTTTTAGCCTTTTGGCCTCTATTAAGGTTGTAAATCCAGCTTTGCCTCCGCTTAAAACATAGTCGATATTTCTGATATTTTTCAATAATTGGTCAATTTGTGGGGCTATTTCAGAATTATCTCCATCAATCTTAATGCTATATAATTTATGCTTGATTGACTTGTTATGGGCTGCATTATTAATTTTAGATAAGAAATAATATCTTGAAATTTTTTCCACATCTATAATATTATAGACATCAGTTAAATCCGAAATTACTTCATTAATCTCAGTTTCAAGGTCTTTTTCTTCCTTGAGCTTTATCAAAATATCAAGACTTTCAGTAATCAATTCATCAATCTCCTCTTTTTCACTGGTTTTTAATTCTCTGAAATCGTCAGCTTTTTCTAATCCCTCATAACCTACCTTTACTGCTCTCTCAAGCTCCTTTTTACCTTCTGAAGCTTCAGTGGGGGAGAGATGGGTTCCCCAGTTAATTGTCATAGTCTTACTATGACATATGGGATGAACAACTGCTTCTGAGGTCATCGGAAATTCTTTAGATATTTTGCACTCAAAACAGAAGAATTGAAGTTTGGATTGGATTTGCTCTAGAAATACGTCATTTCTAACTTCTAGGTTCCTAGGGGTGAAATACATCTCTGTATCATCAGATTTTTTGTCAAGCATATTCTCAAATGCCCCAATTAATTTTTGATAACCATCTATTTTTCTTCTTAATCTGGTGAGATCATTCCTTTCACCTGATGTAAGAGTTTGCCTTAGCTTTCTCTTAATTATTGCTCTTGCCTGACCCAAGCTTAGATATTCAAAGTTCTGATGTAACTTTACCTGGATTTTCTCAAGCAACACTTCACTCGTGAGATTTGATTCAATAAATTCAAGCGTTGCGATTAATACGCCTTCCTTATGCCACCTGTGATCTTCTATGTATTTTGAACTAATCATTTTTGGCGGATAAATAAAAAATTTTGATTGCTCAATTTCATCTTTAATCCTACCTTGGATGAAGCTAGCTGAAATATTCCAAATATAATCAGATAGCTGGATAGCTGGATTAGGAAGGTTAAATAATATTTTAGCCTCAATTGGACTAAAATCTAATTCACTTATATTTGCTCTTATGAATAAATCTGCAAGGGAGTACAATTGTTTTTTATTTAATTTGATATTTTCCATTTCACTTCACTGATGTTTTAGACAATTTTAGCATTTTGTCTCTAGTATAGTAAAGACATATTATGTATATAAATATACTTGCCTACAAATAATGAGTGCGAATTATTACGAATTAATATTATGCAACTAAATATTGATTGCGTATTGAATCATACATTCTGAGTTAATATATATCGCTTCATTTAATTGTATCCACAATCAATCGACAATATTATGGGTGCAGATTCTGCATTTTTGTTGTCCAATGAAATATTAGATTTTCATATCAAAATATTGGAAAGGATTTTTCTTCAGGAACCATTCGATCAGATTAGGAAAAATAACCTCAAGAAACTGACTGAATTAAATTACCTCGCTATTATCAAGAAATCAGGTCATTTGAGCTTTAATGATGAGAATAAGTTAATCGGTGCATATCCTGTTTCACCATCTCACACAGATTACAAGATAAATTTGGAGGGCATAGGAATTGGATACAGTATGTGTGCAATTGATGCATTAGGATTACCATATACATTCAAAAAGAAAGCGACAATCACCACTTTTGATAAATCTACAGGGGATGAGATATCAATTGAAATTGATCCAAAATTAGAACTGCAAAAGATCCACAATTTATTTGTCAGTTATCAAAATACACCCAAAGACCTGCAAGGGAATAATTCAGCAGCTAATATTCAATGCCCCACCATTCACTTCTACTCAGACAAAAATGATATACTAGAAACACTCCAAGTGTGGGGATATGAGAAAGCAATAGATTATTCTAAAATGAGATTTGGTAAGAATGAAATGCTCAGACGAATTCAAGTTGCTATTGATAATTTATATGTATAAATATCAAAAATTATGATATGTAATATTGATTTTTAATTTATAATTGAAAATTATATTTTGATATTTATTGGATATTTTTAAGTTATTATTCGATGATTAGGAAATCCTCTACGTTATCCTTTATCTCATTTTTCTCAAAGGAATTATCAAATGAATATGCTAGGTAAACCCCAACTTCATTGTTCGTGATTTTATTCCTCTGCATGAAATTGTTGTTTGAGAAAATAAGGGCAAAGCCATAGGTATTCTCTTCGATCTCATTCCTGGACACAAAATTATCGTGAGATGACTCAAGAGCTAAACCAACAAAATTGTGTTTCAATTTATTCCAAGAAATATCATTATCGTCTGAAAATAGGAGGTAAATGCCCCATCCATTGTTTTCTAACTCATTTTCTCGCAGATTGTTTCCAGTTGAGGAATCTAAGAATATGGCAGTGTCATAATTCTCTACGATAGCATTTTTCATGATTTTGTTACCATGTGAATTATGCAATTCTATCGCAGCATTACCTGTTCCTGATATCTCATTCTTCATTATTTCATTCTCGTCCGATCCAAAAAGATGAATACCACTATAACCACTGTCAGTAATCTTGTTCTTAGTCATTACATTATCATCAGCCCCGAAGAGATCAATTCCAATGTACTCACTATTAGCAATCTTATTTTTGTGCATAACATTTCCTGACGAAGTAGTTTCGCTGGGTACAACTGTCACAACTGCCGTGAATTCTACCTCGAATTCACCTTCCAGTACAAATCTCACTGTGAAGAAGTGTTCACCAAGTGATAATGGTCCAGAGAAATAATCCATGTCATATCTGAACTGTCCAAAACCCTCATCAAACCAGATATCTGATATCTGGAGTTCAACAGGTTCTCCATCCACAGTCAGCTCAACAATCATATTGTCATGTTCAAACTGTAGAATATCAAAATCATCCCAGACAGAAGTTGCTTGCCAGAAAATACTGTCAATATCACTTACTGTGATATCCTCGTAGAATCGCATAGGAATGGGCTCATAAGGCTCAGTAGTGAAGAAAATACCACGTACATTATCATGGATATCATTCTCAATTATCTGATTATTATCTGAATACCTGAATATGATTGCATCGTCAGTATTGTAGATTTCATTGGCTTCTATCACGTTACCATGGGCGTCCCAACCGCCTATTCCGTCTTCTCCATAAAGATCATGAACCTCGTTCTCGACAACATAGTTATCATTAGAGTTGAATAGAAGACCTATTCCACCACCAAAATTCTCAAAGATATCATTTGATGCAATCAGGTTTTCACTGGATCCTAAGAGTAATACTCCAATTGCATTTCCAAATATTACATTATTAGAGATTTGAACTTGGCTAGACCCTTGTATCAATATTCCTTCTGCACCATTACCTTCGATGGTATTTGAGTCAATGGTTCCTCCAACGGTGTTTTCTAAGCCAATTCCTACCCATCCGTTGTAGGCAAGATAATTACCCTGGAAAACGCTCTCATTAGCACCTGATTCATCTGGAACAACAGTAACCGTCGCTACTCTTGAGAGAAATTCCTCCCCATCCAGGACGAAGTGTACTTCGAATTCGTGTGATCCAACGGATAAAGGCTCAGAATAATATGTCATCTCAAATCCATATATTCCTTCCCAATCATCAAACCAGACATCTGAGAACTCTACATCTACTGCTAATCCATCGACTGTGAGTTGTATTTCAAGATTATCGTGTCTGTATTGGATGAATTCTTCATCCTCGCTCATCCATGATGCAGTCCAGACTAAATCCTGCTGATCAGTTACCTCAACATCTTCCCAGAAACGGAAATACACTGTGGTTTCTGTAAATGACCATATGCCTGCACTTCCACTCTCGGTGATAGAGTTATCCATAACAAGGTTATTTGGAGAGCTATACAATCTTATACCATCTCCCCATGACCAGTAAATATTGTTGAATTGGATTAGATTTTCACCGGATTCAAAGAACATTATGCCCACATCATTATTGTAGAGCTCATTTCCCAGAACCTGGTTATTGGAAGAATGCTCAAACAGAATTGCATTTGACCAGTGATCAAAAACCTGGTTTCCAGCAATTAATGAATCGGTTGTGTAATAGAAATTAATTCCAGCATCGGCCCAGTTGGACCACACTACATTATTTGTGACCTCAATTTGAGATGATTGACCAATCCATATTCCTTGACCTTGGTTGTTTTCAACGGTGTTACCATCAATGACCGTGGCATCTATACTATCCAGGCCTATTCCCACTCCATTATTAGCAATGTAATTGCCAGTGAATGAATTTTCCGCTTGAGATACCTCACCCGGCACCACAGTTACAAAAGCTGTGAATTCAATATCAAATTCTCCATCCAGGAAGAATCTCACGTCGAATACATGTTCACCCAAAGATAGGGGCGCGGACTGGTAGAATATCTCATATCGATATACTTCCTCGCCTTCATCATACCAGATATCAGACTTCTCTGCCTCAACAGGAACTCCATCTATGCTCAGATGCACCTCCATATTATCATGCTCCCAATTCAAATAACCCTCATCAGGAGAAGAAGAATCAGCTGACCACCAGATACTTTGCATATCAGTGGCGATAATAGTGTCTAGGAAATAGAGAAA
>JAAFKL010000414.1 GCA_021399405.1 Candidatus Heimdallarchaeota archaeon
AATAATTTGGCTAGTAGTTTCTCGATCTCGTTGTCATTGAGATAAAGCTCCTGAAGGAAGACTAGGTTTGATATCAGCTTGCCTGGTAAGCTTTTCAATTTGTTCTTCTCGAGGTAAAGACCTTCGAGTTTATTTAGCTCTGAAAACAGGTCCCCTTTCAAAGCTGTCAGATTATTTCCCTCTAGACCGAGACTTGTAAGTTCTGTTAGATTGTCAAATATGTCAACTGCGAGAGTTCCAATTTCATTAAATGCAATATTAAGTATTCTTAGTTTTGAAAGACCGTCAAATACACCCTTGGGTAGGGATTTGATTTCATTGTCACTAAGTGTTAGTACCTGAATCATCTCAAGCTCATCAAATAAATTAGCAGGGATCTCATGGATGTCGAAATTACTTAGGTCCAATCCTACAATTTGGTGTGCATCATTGAACTCTGTCCCATTTCGATCATATGCTTCTTCATAACTAATCCCAAGCATCTTACAAATATTCTTTAACTCCTTACTCTCGATCATCAATATTATCTGAACAGTGTTCTTAATAAAGATTGGGCGGGAAATAGGTCTAAAGTTATTGAAAATTGTGTTTTAATGAGATTAATCGTAAATTCTGATGAATATTTAAAATAATTTAAAAAAATTGCAATTTTTGAATAATCATAATATCCTTTTCTTTGCGCCACCCCAATCAGCAAATACTCTAAAATAGACATGATGAAACTATCAAGTGGAATTAATCGAATTAGAGTTGAACGATCTGAATAAGTTTTTTTTAATTAACTCTTCTATTTATAATTCAGATGAGAAATTCCCAGAAATTCCTGAAAATGTAATTAATCAATTTAAAAATGCACCAATCAAGGTAATTGCATATATTGTAGAAGACAATAAACAAATACAATGTCGCTGTGCAATTTTATTTGATAAGGAAGTCCGTTTCAGTCATTTTGAAGCTATTCCAACTTCTCAAAATGCAGTAAAATTTATGTTTAAGGAAATAGTGAGAATTCATGGTTTAGATCGGTTAATAGGACCAAAATGGAGTAATTTAGAAAAAGGATTATTGACTTCTGGATTTAATCAACCACAGACCGTTCTCACTGCCTATAACCCCAAATATTATGCGAAATTTCTAAAAAAAGCAGGATTCAAACAAAAGGAGAAAATGATTACCTTTTATTTTGACAGAACTATGAAGTTAAATGAAATTCAGAATAGAATTGAATCTAACATCAATCCTAGAGTTAAGACTCGTACATTTGATCGAAACAAACTTGAAAATGAAATCATGGTCTTCAATAAAATAAACAGGGCAGTTTTTTCTCAGACCCCAGATTATTATATAAGATCTATTGAAGAGGATCGATTATTGGTAGAGTCTTTGCTTCCTATAATTAATGATAATTACATCATAATTGCAGAAGTAGATGAGATACCAATAGGCATGCTATTAGCTCTTCCAGATGTTTATGAGCAAACCCAACCTATTAGCAGAGTCAGAATCATTTCCATTGGTGTAATGCCCGAATGGCATAGAAAGAAGGTAGGTTTAACTATGGGTGCTCATCTATTTAAAATACTCAAACCAAATATGGATCTTAAGTATTTAGAAGCTTCAATTATTCTCAAACATAATCTTCCTCCACAACTACTTGCTAGAAAATTTAAGGCTAAAGCAGGACGACAATTTAGCATGTTTCAATTAGGTTGAGGGATCTCCCGTAGAACACGAATCAACTTGAGTGATCTCTTGTTTTTCATAGGTGGATCTTCTGAAAATACAATTTTAGGGAGTTCAACACTTAGATCATTTGCATATCCTTGCAAGTTGCTTTTAATTTTCTTTTCGATATCTGCTCTATCACCATCAATAATTATCCTGATTTCAATCAGATCCAGTGTCTTTTGGATTGCTTGGTATTCCAATATTTTGTCTGATGCCTGGTTAATTGAACGACGAATATAATCAGGGAATAACATAACATACTCTTTCCCTCTCTTTATGTAAAATACGTCATCTTTTCTTCCATGTATTTGTTTTACTACCTGAAAGCTAGAACCACATGAACATTTATCATGATTTAATTCTATTAAATCGTTCAATTTGTATCTTATCACAGGTAGTATCGTTCTATGTAAATCAGTGATAATAACATTTTTTATCAGTGGTTGTGTTTCATCAACTGTCTCAAATTCAAAATATACCATATCCTCATTTAAGTGAAGGCTCCCCTTTTTACATGTATGGGCTAAAAATCCCTCAGCACCTTGATAGATTTGTGATACTGGAGACCCAAGTTCATTGCGTATCTGTTCCTTCTCGATTTGTGACAATGTCTCAGCATAGGAGACTATGCTTCTTATTTTTGTGGTAATTGAATTACTTTTTTTACTAATCGCTAACAATAAAGATGGAGGTCCTGCAATGATATTGATTTGTTCCTTATTTATTAATTCAATCAAATCATCAATGCTATGGGTATAATCTCTGAAGAAAATTGTAAATCCATATTTACTCATTTCCATATATGCAGGATTATTTACTCTTAAACAGAAAAGTACCCTTCTCTTAAATAAACCATATACTCCATTCCTTGCAAACATAATAGCACCATAAGCTAATCTATCTTTTGGCCCAAGCACTGTTAGTGTCTTGTTTCCAGATGTTCCAGACGATAAACCAATTGAGTATTTATCCATATAAAGACCCATATTGCCGTTTTCATAGTTTTTTACTGCAAACTCAAGTAATTCTTTTTTGCTTGTATTTAGGGTTATTATGTCATCCAAATTGTCCATGAATTCCTTTTTATGAATAATTGGTAAGGAGTAAAAATCTTCCATTGTTGGATTTTCTGAAATATGCTTGTAGTAATATTCACTTTTTTTTAATTGACTTAGTCTCTTTAAAATTTGATTAAGTTGATATTTTTCTAATCTTGATCGTGACCAGAATCTAAAACTCATCTTAACTCTAATATAAATCAGGACCAGTCTTAGTACATTCATATTATCACCCAGTAAGTGAATTAACGATTTTTCCAAAAGAGACCCTAGTTACTTTATATCGACTTAATGTGATTGCGGTTAATATCAAGAATATTCCTGGGAGTATACCAAAACCAATTTTGATTCCTAGAAGACCTTGGGTTGTTTGCGTATTTTTGGTACCGTCATACTTCATAATATCAAGAATTGAGGTCAGAAGTAGACCTGCAAAGGCTATACCCAGTGAGTGAAATGATGACCAAAGACCAAAAAATACCGATTCATGACGATCTCCTGTTTCATACTCATAGATCTCAACCAGATCCGGAATAATTGAATATGGGATCAATAAATATGCTGACATAAACATACCTAGAAGTGCAGAACTAACAAAGAACATTGTGAGATTGTTAGAATCTACAAAAAAGCCCATGTAACTTAGAATTATTGCAGTTGCAAAATTAGTAACCAATAGTATTTTTTGTTTTGATACTCTTTTTGTCAAATAGTTGTAAAATGGAATGCAAGCTGCTGTAACAATGATATAGATTCCTAGACCATAAGTGGAGTAACTGCTATCTCCCAACACATAAGTTGCATAATAGACTATGGATGCAGATAATGTACCCGTACCTATTGCACCTAGGAATTTAACAGATAGTAAAAGTCGTACAGTAGAATTTTTAATTATTTTTACATAATCTGAAAAAGATTGCGATTTGAAAGATGAATCATCATGAATACCTTTCACACTCTGTGCTGATATAAGTAAAGCAAATATTGAAACGATTCCAAAAACAATAGCCATAGTATGAAGATTACCGAGGTTAATGGTATCATCTCCCGACACAAATAATGCTGCTCCAGCTCCGCCAATCGTCCCCAGTGTTGACAGCATTGCTCTTATACCCACAATGGAGGTCCTTTCATCATAATCTTTTGTCATCATTGGAACTAGTGACATGTAAGGTACTGCAACAACAGTGTATGCGGTAGTATGAAACAAGATTGCTGCTGTGGCTAAAATAAATTGGATGGCCGGAGATACATTTATTGGAATAATCCATAACAAAACGAAACTAATACTAAATGGAATTGCTCCAAATAATAGGTACACTCTCTTCCTTCCATGTTTACTTTTAGTACGATCAGATATAATACCCATAATCGGATCGTTAATGCTATCCCACAATTGACCTATGAAAAAAACTATTCCCGCAACAATGGGCCTCATCCCTATCCCATCAGTAAGATAAAAAATGAAGAAAAAACCAACAGCGAAATAGGCAATTGATATCCCTAAATCTCCAAAACCATATCCTACTTTATTTCGTAATTTCAATATTTTTCTTTTCAGTATGAATTTATTAATTATTTGTGCGCGCTACATTCTAGCGAAGGGGGTATCAAACTTTGTAATTCTATTATATCTTCATTCAAAGGTATGTTCTTCCATTATTCCACCTTCTTATGAATAATAAATGCCATATCTATCTTTTGTAACTTTATTATTAATCATAATTGTTCTATTTTTTTTTATTCATGGTCTCGAAATTCTTTGAGATAACCTCCGATGATAAGCTAAACCTAAATTATTATATTGAAGATTTGTTTTTCTTCAACTAGTAATAAAAAGGAGAGATGGGGAAATTGCTGAAAAATCCATTCCAAAAAATGAATACTAATGTGCAGTTAGTATTTGTCTTCACCATTCTACAGGGCCTGGGTAGGGGTATTTGGCAGGGTAGTGTTCTCTCGGCTTATATTTTTTACATTGCTGGTGAATCAAATACCTGGTTGGGTTATACATCAGCTGCCTCAGGTTTAACCATGACACTTGTAGTCTTTCCTGCCGGTTTTATGGCTGATAAGTTCCGAAGGGATAAACTGCTAAAATTTGCAGGTATATTTGGTTTGATTAGCAGTATATTCATGATAATTGCACAAGACTTGCTTTTTATATTTATCTCACTGGCTTTTTGGGGGCTTTTTCAAGGCTTTAATAGGCCAGCGAATGAGTCTTTACTAGCTGATTCAATTCAATCAGGTCAGAGATCAGAGATTTATTCCAAACTCCAATTCTATCGTCAAATCGCTAATTCAGTTGGTCCTTTCCTCAACATCCTCTTCTTTTTTGTTCTTGGTAATGTCTGGGAGATTTCTATACTCAAGACAGTGATGATTTTTGGAATTGTTATCTCTACATCATCCATATTTACCCTATTTCTGATGAATGATGACAAGGGTGTTGAACAGTCAGAATCTATCTATTCTGACAGGGAAAGACTAGAAAATGGAAAATCCTTGAAAAGATCGGTAAAACTAATTCCGATTGTTATCCTATCATCAAACCTTTTGGTGGGATCAGCTGCAGGGATGACCATCAAATTTTTCCCCATTTTTTTCATTGAGATATATTCTATGGATCCAATGACAGTTAATTTTA
>JAAFKL010000415.1 GCA_021399405.1 Candidatus Heimdallarchaeota archaeon
CTGCATTTTTAGTCGAATCGAAGAAACACCTGCGAATCTTTTAATTTTTCGATTTTTATCAACAAAACGCTAGAATGAAAAGCCGAGTGCTAGAAAGAATAGGAATTCAATAGAACTTGAGATGTGTTAGATCGATTAAAATCTAATTATACTCTATCGATTTTATGTGATATGAAATTTGTATATTTTTTTATTTTTTAAATTTTTTAGATTATCAAGTCCATTTGGGATTTCAATTTCGTCGACACTGTAAATTATTAAACTTTCAAGCTTTGCGAGATTACCAATACTATCAGGAAGACGTTTTAATGGATTTCCTACTAGATTCAACCATCTTAGTTCTATAAGTTTACCAATATTTTCAGGTAATTCTTCGAATTGATTGAAATTCAAATTTAATCCCCTGAGATTACTCATTCTTGACAATGAATCGGGCAGGTCAGTTAATTGGTTTCCAATGCCTAGTTCAACTAAATTGTCCATATCCGTGATAAACTTTGGAAATTCCTTAATTTGATTACCCCTGATAGATAATATTCTGAGATATTTCATCTTCTCAATATTTTTTGGAATATATGTGTCATTATCAAGATGAATATGTAGTTTCGTAAGGTTCTTCATAGTTGAAAAGATTTCAGGTATTTCCAGTATTTTGCTTCTGTTTAAGGCTATTCTTTTGATATTATTCATCTGTGCCAATCTTGGATCAAGTGCAGTTATATGTGGATCAGAGAACTCTATGGAGTTTATAAAATATAGTTCAAAAGTGGTTTCAAGTATTATACTGCCAGTATTTGGATGTCGAAAATATTTTTCTTTTTCAATAGTGTTCAGAATTCTATCAATATCTTTTGTCTCTACACCACGTAATTTCATCTCGAGTTGAAGTTTTTTTATTATATCCAGCTCATTCATATTTAATTATAATCAACCAAGGATATAAATTAATCTATTAAAATCGATTGGCGTACCACTAACAATTCGTTCTGTTTTTATCTATTGGTTAATTCATTGTTACTTGATGATAATTCAATTGTCTGTAGATCGATCTGGATTTAAGTCGAACCGGGAGATGCAAAGTCGATATCACAATTTCAGGATAGGAGATAGCTCGAGAGATCGATTAATCGTAAAGGATTGATCGTAATGCAATATAATTTTCAAGAATTAAGACATCCAATAAATTCAGTCAACAAGCAAGATCAATAATATTTGCCCAAAACCAAATATATCTGCCCATTGGGTTCCTAATATTTGCCCACGAACAGTATTTGCTTTAAATCATCCAAGGATATGTATTTCGAACAATTTCATAAACAATTGATGGGGGAAAAACGCCCGATTCAGTAATTAGTGCATCTATCAAGTCTCTAGAAACGCTTTCAAATGCAGGATTGAATAATTTCAATCCATTTGGGGCTTCTGGCCAATCTGCTGTAATTTCTGTGTCATCCCTCATTTCGATTATCGTTCTCATACCAAATATTGTATCAGAATCAAATTTCAACAGAGATCCTGCAACATAAAATGGAATATCACTTTCTTTAGCTGCTAGAGATAACAATCTTGACCCGATTTTGTTCAAAATCGTACCTTGTGAGGTTACTGCATCCATACCAATAACAATCATATCAATTGACGATTTTCTCAAGATCCAACGCATTGATGAATCAACTACCATTGTAGTTGGAATACCTGCATCGACTAGTTCTTTAGCCGTTTTTCTACCCTGATAACGAGGTCTAGTTTCAGTACAAATTGCCTTAATATCTTTTCCTGATTCAAATGCCCGAGTAAAAATTTCAGAAGTTGTTGAAGAATGACAATGTGTCATTACTGTATACCCATCTTGGATTCTTTGGGACCCTGTATGAATTATTTTCTCTTTTGTGTCTTTTATCAATTTAACATAATCTTCGGAAGACTTAATGGCCTTTTCCTCCATTGCTTCAGTTCCATCATTCTTTACGGTATTCATGTCAAATAGAATTTTCTTCAGTCCGTTACGCAAGGCAGGTTCTGTTGGCCGGGTGTTAATTAAGATTTCACGAGCATTGTTAACATTTTTCTCAAATTCATGTACATCCATTGAAGTGCTTAATCGATTGATATAACTAGAAAATGCGTTTACTCCATCGATAGCAACATTAGTCGCTCCTTGAATTTTTAATGATATAATATCGTCAGCTACCTTTTGTAAGAGATCCATCCACAATTGTTTTTTTTAAAATCAATTAATAATTATCGAACTTGTAACATAATTTGGATTAAGAAAAATTTATATTTTACTGATTTAGACTCTGTTTAGATTTATAGATCCTGAACCAATTCTTTCAAGTACCATTCCCTCTTGCTTGAAAGGTGGTTTTATCTGAGCCTGCTGAATTGCGGTATCCAAAGCATTTTCTCTTGAACTGAATAATTCCATAATTGTTTCACCCTTCTTCACAAATTCTCCTGCCTTTCTATGGATGATCATACCCGATTTCTTATCAGAAGGACACCCCAATGAAGTCGAAATGATTTTAACCTGACTGTTCGATATGGTGGATATATATCCATCTTCTTGTGCTACAATAGTGGCTGTGTATTGGCCAACTTCAATATCCTCTATTTTCATGTTGGGATTCCCACCTTGAGCTTCAACAATCTCCCAAAATTTAGTAATAGCCTTACCTGATTTAACAATTTCATCAGCCATATCTGCACCTTTTCCCCTTTGAGCTAATCCTGCCATTTCAAATAAAATGCCAGATAGTTCTGTTGATTTTTCTAAAACTGATCGAGGCCCATTTCCCATTAGGGTAGATATTGCTTCTCTAGCTTCCAAAGCTGGTCCAATTGCATGTCCTACTGGTTGATCAGCATAAGTAATAGCACATTCAACATCAATTCCTACCCTTCTTCCTATCTCTACAAACAAATGTGAAAGTTCAGCAGATTGCATTCTTGTTTCCATTTTAGTCTCTGAACCGGTTGGCATATCTAGGACCATATGCTTTACACCTGTAGATAATTTTTTGGATAAAATTGAGGCTATAATTACACTCTCAGGATCTAAGGATAATGGTCGCTCAACTCTTCTGATAATTTCAGAATCAACTGGTGCCAAATTAAGTTGACCCCCCCATATTAACATCCCACGTGTTTTAGGCGCTATTTCCATTATTTCCTGGGCAGTAAAATTAATATCACACAATACCTCCATTGTATCTGCGGTTCCAGAGGGTGATGTAATTGCCCTTGATGAGGTTTTAGGGATAAGTAATCCCGCAGCAGCAATTATGGGTACAATAAGTAGAGAAACTTTATTTCCAGGGATACCACCAATACTGTGTTTATCGTATACAGGTTCATTAAATTCAATTGTTTCTCCATGAAGAGTAAAAGCACGTGTTAACTGTTCAGTCTCATCCATTCCCAATGATTCATATTGCATTGCTAGTGTGAAAGCAGCAAATTCTAAATCAGAAACATTTCCTTGATACATATCATCAATAATTAGTCGCAAATCCTCACCTGACCATTTCTCCTTTTCATATTTTTTCATAATTAAGGGATAGCTGGCGGGCCTACTTCTTGGTTTAATGGAAATACTCTGTCCTTCGTTTAACTTTAATTTATCAGCAAGATTTTTGGGTATGCCAATATCCCCTTTCAAGACTGTGTCTGTCCGTACAACTTGAACCAGTTTCTTTTTTTGATCTAATATTAATTGTGCTAATTCCGTTTGTGCATCTCTTGGATCATTATCTTCATTTGATAAAAACACAATCTCGGACCTTGTATCGATGTTATTTAATATTTTTACTTTCAAAAAATCAATCTCGAGAATATTATTTCGAAGATAAAAATATTTGAGTCTCTCTATTACAAACTGATATTTTTACATTTTAAGGGCAAAAAAACTCACAGCTCGATCGATTCTTAGAATGATTAATTATATTTTAACATACTACATGGGATCTTTCATATATAAAATCAGACATTATTGATTTCAGTAGTTTAAATACTCAATTAACAATTTAATCACGATACAATCTCGTGATTGTACACCTTACACTTACATCCTTTAGAATTAAAGGAGTAAGAGGACTAGGTAAGTGTCTACCTGTCATTTCATCCTTTGGAAGAAGTACGGAAAAGCTGGAAGCGTGCCGAAAACTGTTCACAGTTGTCCTACCCTGTTTGTAAAAAACAGGAACGCTGGTCCCCAATCCACGGATTGAAAATGATCAACCAGTGGTTAAAAAATCACGGAAATCCTGTCTTTGATGACTCCAGTAGGATGAGAAGCAGAAGGAAGCACCGTTTTTTTACGAAAAAACAAAACCTGATTGAATAGTACTTTCAATATTGAGAGAAACTATGATGGCGAGATCAGATTTAGGGTTGCTGAACGTGAATTCTTAATAATTGTAAAATTATGTAAGAAATTGATCATGGGATTATACAATGACAGATAGAAGTCAGAATCCATACGAAATTCAAAATATAGACTGCCCAAGTTGTCAATCTGATGGGGCAAATGTTGTTTCGCATGTAATGGATATTCCTTATTATGACGATTTTATTATGGTGGGAGTAAGTTGTTCGAAATGTGGCTTTCGCTCATCTGATTTCTATAATATGCATTCCAAAGGACATACAAGATTCATTTACAAAGTTGATGATATCTCAGATGATTCCACCAAGGTAGTAAGGTCCGTTGAGGGTACCGTAAGTATACCTGAGATCGATGTCAAAATTGAACCGTATGGTGGTGGCTTATCATGGATTCGAAATATCGAAGGTGTTTTGCAAGACATTCATCAAAAATTGCTTATTGTGCTCAGAGATGAAGAGGATAGGAGTTCAATAGATAAAATTGAGAGAAGAATTGAGAAGTTAATGCAACTAATGAAATATGAAATATCATTCACAATAATAGTTGATGACCCGACAGGCAATTCTTTGATACTACCAGCAGATGAAAAAAAATTAGAAATAACTATAATTAACGACGGGTTATAGAAAATTGCCCTTTCGATCGTCACTCATTTGATTCGCATGTTGAACTTTCAGTGATTGTTCAATTTTTTCGTAATATTCTTCTGCAGAAGCAGTCATCGTTGCATGTACTCTCTCTTTAGCCATAAGAAAGTGTTTATTCATTATTTTATTGGCTTCAGTATCTTCCCTTAATGCAATTAATCCCGCTTCTCTGCAAAAAGCTTCGATATCAGCTCCTACGAATCCGTCTAGGGATTTTGATATTTTCTCTATATCTACATCCGAGCCTAGTGGCATTTTTTTGGTATAAATTTCCAATATTTCATTTCTACCTTTGAAATCAGGAGGTTTCACGTATAGTAATCTATCAAAACGTCCTGGTCTAAGAAGAGCAGGATCAAGTATATCTGGACGATTTGTGCCTGCAAGAACAATAACGTTGTTGAGTTTTTCCATCCCATCAATTTCTGTTAACAATTGTGATATTACTCGTTCAGTAACAGAAGAATCAGAATTCATTCCTCTTCTTGGTGCTAATGAATCAATTTCATCAAAGAAAATTACCGTAGGAGATGCAAGTCTCGCTTTTCTAAATGTTTCTCGAATTGCCTTTTCTGAATCTCCCACCCACATAGATAGGATTTCTGGTCCTTTTATCGATATGAAGTTAGCTTCAGATTCATTTGCTACAGCCTTTGCCAAAAGAGTTTTCCCAGTACCAGGCGGGCCATATAATAAAATTCCCTTTGGTGGGGTTATACCCATTCTTTTGAATATCTCGGGGTGTTTAATAGGCCATTCCACAGCTTCTCTTAATTCTTGAATGACACTATCCAGACCGCCAATTTCATCATAATTTACTTTAGGAATTTCAACAAATACTTCTCTTAGTGCTGAAGGTTGTATCTCCTTTCTTGCTTCCTCAAAATCATCTTTTGTGACTTGCATTCTATCTAAAATTTCTACTGGAATTGTATCTGCATCTAGATTTATGTCAGGCAAAAATCTTCTCAATGTTCTCATCGCAGCTTCTCTTGAAAACGCCTGTAAATCTGCACCTACCCATCCATGTGTATTTTTAGCAAATTTTTCTAAGCTGACATCTTCTGCTAATGGCATTCCCCGTGTGTGTATCTGTAATATTTCTCTTCTTCCATCAACATTAGGAACACCAATTTCAATTTCACGATCAAATCTACCTGGTCTCCTTAATGCTTCATCAATAGATGATTGTCGATTTGTTGCTGCAATGATTACTACTTGTCCTCGAGAGGATATACCGTCCATCGAAGCTAATAATTGAGCTACTACTCTTCGTTCAACTTCACCACTAGTTTCTTCCCTTTTCGGCGCTATGGCATCAATCTCATCAATAAAAATTATTGAAGGAGCTTTATCTTCAGCCTCTCTAAAAATAGATCTTAATCTTTGTTCACTCTCACCATAATATTTGGACATGATTTCGGGTCCGTTAAGCGTTATTAAGTGAGCTTTGGTTTCTTGTGCCACTGCTTTTGCAATTAATGTTTTACCCGCACCTGGAGGTCCATGTAGTAGAACTCCCTTTGGTGGATCAATCCCCAATTTTTCAAAGAGGATTGGATGGCTTAAAGGTAATTCAACCATCTCTCTTAATTTTTGTATAGTATCATCCAAACCACCAATATCTTCGTATGTGATTTTTGCATGGTCTATTCCAGAAATTGTTGTTGATTCATCAGCTATCTCTAATTCCGTGTCATCAGTCACAATTGTAATATTTTTTGGTTCCAGATCGATGACTACAAATGGATTTGCCTTTCCGAGAACAGGAATCATGACTGTATCATCTATTGTTAATGGGTACCCTAGTAATTTTCTTTTAACAAAGGATTCAAACCCGAATTCAAAAGAAATGTTTGAGTGCACTGAAGCAAATACAATTTTTATCGCTTTGGATGGGTTAGCTTTCTTTACAGTTACTTTTTCTGACAATGATATTCCAGCATTTTGTCGAATGATACTGTCCATTCGAATTATTGATTTTTTTAGATCTTCTGGATAAGCTGGCCAAGCTACAGCAGCTGTAGTTTTTGATCCTTGAATTTCTACAATTTCTCCAGTTGAAACCCCAATTTTCCTCATAGAAGTATTATCAAGACGAATTTTTCCTCTAATCACATCCCGATTTTTAGCTTCAGCTACTTTAAGATCCACAGTAGGTCGGTTGTCATTGTTATCAGAGGTGTCGGCGTTACTTATACAATAACCTCCAAGTAATTGAGAGTTTTTTATTGATTATAATTATATGGGGCAATTTGTTATTAAAAAGACTTACTTAAAGAGTATTTTTCAATTATC
>JAAFKL010000416.1 GCA_021399405.1 Candidatus Heimdallarchaeota archaeon
AGTTGATATTACTGAATGTCTGGAAACGTTATCAAGTAATGACATTGACAATTGTATTTTTTTATTAGGTGAATCAATCTTCGAGGTTACATAATTAAATAATTCCTGGTTCTGTATTTCATGTACCCTAACAAAATTGAGCAGCAAATTGTCTTTGAAGTCATGGCCTCATCCGGTGCATCAATTGAGGATCTGATTAAATGTGCATTGCAGGATTATGATGACACAAAAGGTATGCTTAGAATTTCAACCGTAAAGGGGAGACGTAAGGTCGTTCTTACAAAACGTGCTAGTAAAATAATGAATGAATATCTGGGAAATTATAGAACCCGATTATTAGGCACTACTAAATCAGATTTGTTATTTTTAAGTAGTCGCGGTGGAGAAATCAGACAACGAACACTTCAATCAGCCTTATCAAAAATAGCGTTTAATTTGGGTTATGACCCAATAACTCCTAGTACTATTATCAACTCAGTTGTTAGTTATTTATTACAAAATAATATTAATACAAAAACTATTATTAATTTGTTGGATATCCCTCCTAATAACTTACTCACGTTAATCAATTTATTACCTGAGCCTAAAAATGAAGAGGAGATGGAGCAAATTAATTTGTTAATAGTTGAATTCGATATAGTTTCTCCAGATTTTGGTAAAATCCAAGACCAACTTGATGATTCATGGATTTAATATTGAGCTGTCTACCATTAAAAGTATTTTCAAGAATTTATCTTAGGCACAGGAATCTAATTGGTAAAAATCAATCTAGATTATGTCTCATAAATCTGAAAACTCAATCTGCCTTCAAATCTATATTTGGAGTTGCAAACAACTTGATGTTTGGATAATTAAATCATACAACAAATGACAATGCGTTCTCTAAATCTTCAGATCTTCTATTTAATCCTAATATTGGGTCACTATCTCTTTCTGAGTCTTCCTTCAACGTGAGTAAAGTTGGATTTATTTCACAATAAATATTATTTAATTTTTATTTGTAATTCTTCATATTCAATGTTAAGCTAACAATAGAAGTTTTATAATACCTAAATTTAACTTATTTCAGATTTAAATACCATGCCTACTAAAAAGAAGCTACAAGAAATGTCATCACAAACAGAAATTCATGATAGAAATCCTGGAATGCCGTTGGAGCTTGATTGGTTAAATGAAGTTCGTGTTAATAAAAGCGCAGTAGAGAGAAGAGCTCAAACTATCGGAAAAAGAAGATCCATTAAAAAAGAATGGCAAGCAGCTTGGTTATTGAAAGCAGTTTCATGTATCGATTTGACAACATTAGCAGGTGATGATACACCAGGAAGGGTAAAACGATTATGTGCAAAAGCAAGGCAACCAGTTCGAAAAGATATTCTTAATTCATTTGAAATCAATAATTTGACTACTGGGGCCGTATGTGTATATCACAATAGGGTTGAAGAAGCAGTTTCCTTTTTGAAAGGAACTGGGATTCCTGTCGCTGCTGTATCTACTGGTTTTCCTGCTGGGCAGATCTCTTTGGAAGAAAAGATTAGGCAAATAAAACAATCTGTTTTAGCTGGAGCTCAAGAAATTGATATTGTCATTTCACGAGATCATGTATTGAAGGGGGATTGGGAATCCTTGTATTCTGAAGTTTCTGCCTTTCGGGAAGCTTGTAGTTCTTCACATATGAAAACAATACTTGCAACTGGTGAACTTGCTACTTTTAGGCAGGTTGCTAAATCCAGTTTAGTTTGTATGATGGCTGGAGCTGATTTTATCAAGACAAGTACTGGAAAAGAAACTGTAAATGCAACTTTGGAAGTTAGTTTAACTATGATACGTCAAATTAGAGAATATTATGATCGTACAGGCTATAAAATTGGTTTTAAACCAGCAGGGGGGATCAGTAAAGCTAAACAAACTCTAGCATGGCTTGCTTTAATGAAGGATGAATTAGGTAATGAATGGCTAGAACCAAATCTTTTCAGATTTGGAGCCAGTAGCTTATTAATGGATATTGAAAGACAATTAGAACATAATCTGAGTAATCAATACTCTGCCGCTTATCGGCATCCAATGGCTTAGGTGAATTAAATGAAAGTAAATGAAATATTTGAAAATATTGAGTATGGACCCGCACCAGAAACAAGTAAATTTGCTGAAGAATGGTTTGACAGTCATAATCGAAAATTCAAGCTCTATATCAATGGACAATGGGTTGAACCTAAATCCAATAAATACTATGAAACTATTAATCCAGCAAACAAAGAAGTGATTGCACAATGTGCTGAAGCAAATAAAGAAGATGTTGACGATGCCATCCGTGCCGCCAAAATAGCACAAGTGAAGTGGAAGAAATTAGGAGGCCATGGGAGAGCGAGGTACATTTATGCAATGGCACGTCAAATCCAGAAAAATTCTCGATTATTCGCAGTAGTTGAAACTATGGATAATGGGAAACCAATCCGTGAATCGAGAGATATTGATGTTCCATTAGCAGCAAGGCATCTTTATCATCATGCAGGATGGGCACAATTAATGGATAAGGAATTTAAGGATTATGAGCCGTTAGGTGTTGTTGGAGGAATCGTACCCTGGAACTTTCCGTTGTTAATTTTTATTTGGAAAATAGCACCAGCACTTGCCATGGGAAATACATTTGTAATTAAACCTGCAAAATTAACATCCCTATCGGTATTATTGTTTGCTGAAATATGCCATAACATTGGATTACCACCTGGAGTTCTAAATATTACAACAGGATCTGGAAGTAAAACAGGTCAATTCATTACAAAACATCCAGATATTAGTAAAATTACATTCACAGGATCAACAAGCGTTGGTCGAATACTTAGAAAAACTATCGCTGGAAGCGGTAAGAAAATCACATTGGAACTGGGTGGAAAATCCCCATATATCGTCTTTGATGATGCGGATATGGATAGCGCAATTGAAGGCCTTGTAGATGCAATATGGTTCAATCAAGGGCAGGTATGTTGTGCAGGATCTCGACTTCTGGTACAAGAAAATATTGCAGAGAGATTTATCGAGAAATTAAAAATTAGAATGAAGCATTTGAGAATTGGAGACCCAATGGACAAAGCAATTGACATTGGTGCTGTCGTAGATAAAAATCAATATGATACTATAGACAGTTTTGTGAAAATCGGTGTTAAGGAAGGGGGTTCTAAATGGCAACCTGACTTGGCATGTCCCGATGATGGTTACTATTATTTACCAACGCTTTTTACAGATGTATCACCTGCAGACACTGTTGTTATAGAAGAAATATTCGGACCTGTTTTGGTAAGTATGAGTTTTCGTACACCAGCAGAAGCAATCGCATTAGCAAATAATAGTAGGTATGGGCTAGCAGCAAGTGTATGGACTGAAAATATTAATTTGGCCCTAGATGTTGCACCAGCATTGAAAGCAGGTGTTATATGGATTAATTGTACCAATATGTTTGATGGAGCAGCAGGATTTGGTGGATATCGAGAATCAGGATTTGGGAGAGAAGGAGGTATTGAAGGACTTTGGGACTTTATAAAACCTAAATGGGAGAAACAATTCAAAAGTGAACCAATATCACCTGTAAAACAGATTATTACAGAAAATTCCTCAAGTAGCAAAGACAGTATGTCCTTCATTGATAAAACCGCAAAAATGTACATTGGAGGGAATCAAGCGCGTCCTGATGGTGGTTATAGTATTATTATCAATAATCCTTCTGGTAAAATTGTTGGAGAAGTTGGTCGAGGAAATAGAAAGGATATTAGAAATGCTGTAGAAGCTGCTCATGGATGTAAAAAATGGGAATCAACAACAGGACACAATCGAGCTCAAGTATTGTATTATATAGCAGAAAACTTAGACTTCAGGAAGAAAGAATTTGCAAAACGCATCCAAGAGATAACTGGTGCCACCGAAAAGATTGCAAATAAGGAAGTAGATTTGTCCATTGATAGATTATATTATTATGCTTCACAAGCAGACAAATACGATGGAAGAGTACATCGAGTTCCACAACGAAATGTAACAATTGCTATGCCAGAACCGGTTGGCATTATGGGAATCGTATGCCCTGAGAACTATCCGTTGTTAGGATTTATATCCACGGTTATGCCCGCAGTTGCTATGGGAAACAGGGTAGTAGTTATCCCTTCAGAAAGGTATCCTCTTAGCGCAACAGATTTCTATCAGATTCTTGAAACAAGTGATTTACCTGGTGGAGCAATTAATATTGTAACAGGTCAACAAGAGGAGTTAATAGAAGTCTTATCAAATCATAATGATGTTGACGGTATTTGGTATTTTGGTTCGACGGATCTATCAGAAATGATTGAAATCAATGCATCAGAAAACATGAAACGTACGTGGTTAAATTTTGGAAAGTATCGTGATTGGTTTAATGAACAACATGGTTACGGAGAAGAATTTTTACGCAAAGCTACAGAAGTCAAAAATATTTGGATTCCATATGGAGAATAGAATATTTCTAATTAACTCATTAATTAATTTCAGCTTCAATTGCATTTGGAATAATAAATAATAGTGTATCCATAATACCTTGATAAAATTCGATTTCATTTAACTTCATAGTAACAGAAACCTCTTGAAATTCATCTTGTGTTGCAACTCTATAATAAACACGCCTCATATCGAACAAATTCGGAACCCTAACAATAATACCTTTCTCTCTGAGTCGACGTAATGCATATTTAATATCTTTTTTCTCAAAATGAGGTAATGCTGTATTAATTTGGTTCGGGGTCAAAGATTCTTGATGTTTGAAAAGTTCAAGGATCTCATTGGTTGGTTTTGGGAGTTTTAGCATTTTATCACCTAAACGAGAGTTGGTATAATAATAATATTCGATTTTTAATAATAAATATTTCTGCTAAATTTAATTTTCTATATTTTTGATAACATTATTATTTACACAGATTGAACCCCTCAATAACTCACATCTACTATACTAGACAGTCTGCGGAGAAATTTAGTGAAAATAACTATCTAATTGTTAGAAAATTATGGTTATCTAATTGACAAAAGTAATCGCCTGAATAAATGTAGTTACAGTCAGTAAAGGGTACAAAAAAAACTGACTAGGATAATAATATATTATAATATCAGATCAAACTCGAAATATTATGTCGTATCAAGACAAGGAATTTTTTCAGCCTGATTTTAATCCGGATCCAGATGACAATGTAATTGTCACTTTTGACGTCCATACTACCCCTGATAAAATGGACCGTGTATACAGAGAAATCCCAGCTGAATCAAGCATTGGGACCTGGCAGAAAGTTGCTGGGATGACCGATGATATTCTAAAGAAGCTATCAGCCAAAACTTTTCATGTTGACAAAATTAACGATAGTTACTCAAAAATAAAAGTAGCTTATCCACTTGAACTATTTGAACCGAATAATGTGCCACAAATGTTATCATTATTTGCTGGGAATGTATTTGGCATGAATACAGTCCCAAATTTAAGAGTTGAAAGTGTCGAGCTTCCTAATGAGCTCATCAACAGCTTTCCTGGACCCGAATTTGGACCACAAGGAATATATAAAATTATTGGAATCAATGAAGGGCCAATTCTTGGTACAATTGTAAAACCGAAACTAGGATCTCCACCCGCAGTACATGCAAAAACTACATATGACAGTTGGAAAGGCTCTGATGAAGAAGGTGGAATAACATGGGTCAAAGATGATGAACCGCAAACAAATCAAGATTTCTGTCCATTTGAAGACAGAATAAGTAGAGTACTTGAGTATGCGGATCAAATTAAATCAGAACAAGGTAGACAAGTAATTTATGCTTGTAATATTACAGGTCCAATTGATACTATGCTTAAGAGGGCAGAATATGTAGTAGATCATGGCGGAAAATGTTTAATGATTGACGTTATCACAACTGGTTTTTCTGCTGTTCAATATATTCGAGAACAAAATTTTGGATTACCCATTCATGCACATAGAGCAATGCATGGAGCAATTACGAAGCATCATCAGCATGGAATTCACATGGAAGTTTTAGCAGCAATGTTTCGACTTGTTGGTGTGGATGGAATCCACACAGGAACAATATTCGGTAAGATGGGATATGGTAAACTAGAAGAGGATAGGGATGAAGTGATGAGAAGTAACAATGTGCTACTAAGTACCGATTTTGGGAAATTAAAACAGGTTATTCCTATTGCATCTGGTGGTGTTGGAGTAAAGAATGTTGGCAAAATCATCAACGCTTTGAAACCTCATGTAGTCATCACTGCAGGAGGAGGAGTACATGGCCACCCAGATGGATCTGCTGCTGGTGCAACCTCAATGATGCAAGCTAAAGAAGCAGCACTACAAGGGGTTATTGAAGAAGATGACTTGGTAAAGTGGGCACACGAAAACGATAAGAAAGAATTATCTCTTGCATTAGGTAATGTTGGAGAAGGATATTCGAGATAATTAGACACTACCTATATAGAAACTTTCAATCGGAGGATCTATAAAATCAAAGAATTTTGACAATCCAACATAAGAATCATACAACGATCGTCTTTTTAAAAATTTAAATTCCACCAATCCCGGTGTAATACGAGGAATAGGCAATTCATCATAATTTGAGTTTGGTAGTAATTTACCTTCTTTGTAGGGTAAATATCCTGGTCCCTCTAATTTGGTGATATCATTAGTATTTCTCACTTCCTCCCTTGCTTGGATTTCAAAGAAACGAGCAGGAGAATCAGAAGAACCATTAATCAAAATTGTTTCATATACTGGTGAAACAATTGTATACTCATATGGTTGTAGTGTAAAATAAATAAAATCAGTTATCTGACCTGGTGTTTCCCACCTTTGTAAAATTACTCTGCAAGATCGATCAAGTGATTGAATAATTCTTCCGAATTTGAAGCCTCTTTTTTTATCTGGGCTGGATTGACCTAGCCAAATTTCGTTCAGTTTATTTTTATCTGAAGGAGGAAGAATTAACATATTGAATCGTGAATTAGGATGAAGATGTCTATGTTCTGGTAACACTAAATTATCATAGATGACACCATTATCTGGACTTAATGGACGGGGGTCACGAATAAAATCTCCACGAAGAAATATCGGAGTACCATCAGTATGCCAATCTAGAGGTAGACCAAGAGGTAATTTCTCCATAAATAAATAAATTTTATTCAATAAAAAAACAGTAGATATGATTTGCAAGATTAAAGTAGAAATTTTAAGATAAAAGATTAATTGATCTCATGATTCTGCCATGTCTCAAAAAAGTTAACTTTCCAAAATTGATATAATTTCACTTATAATCCACTGTTGGAATAGAGTTTATATTAGATGAATGTGTTGATAAAGTGAGACTAGGTCGATTTCCTAAACTAGATATGGTTATAAAGAATACACCGAAGGCTGGATCTCGTAAGAGAAAAGGAAGTCCACATACAGTCAATAAGAAAGTAGCGATTTTCTATTCCTGTATCCGTCGTAACGAACTGCTAGTCAGATTATCAAATCTTGATGGATGTTCGAGAATGATCTTGCGATGGTTAAAAAGTATGAAAATCCCATCTTGGTCGGGTCTGCTAACTCGAATAAACCAAGTGGAAGGAAGC
>JAAFKL010000417.1 GCA_021399405.1 Candidatus Heimdallarchaeota archaeon
ATGTGTTTTCTATCCTTTGAATTACCGTAATAATTTCAAATGGATGCTCGGAATTTACCGATTATAGTTTCAAAGATGGAAATACTTCCATCCATCTAGCAGAATCTCTTCTACTCTGATAACTTTATTGAATCCTCGAAGTATATAAAGTTATGCAGGTTTTATCGACATATAATATGCTAAAGGAGACTTTGAATCCCGATTATCTAGTGATTCTTCCTTAATAAGGCTTATCATATGAATTATATAAATTCTTACCCTGTTGACATTTCTAGTTTTTTAATATCTAAGCCCATTTCAATGAAGATTCAACACCTCATTATTGTTCTCCATGAGAATTGTTTATATTTATGTAAATATGAATTTCTTTAGCTTATGGTTGAACAGGATAAAAAGAAAGTTGCTAGGGGTGCGACTCTGTATTCTGATAAAACTAAAAAAGTAAGAAACAGTCCTGAAGATAATGAAATTAGAAATAGAGTTAGGAAACGAATACGCGAAATGAATTCCGAACCTCTGAGTACCATCATAAAGCCAGTAAAAGATGAGAAGTACAAGAAACAAGTAATTGAATTTCTTGGTCGTCATGGAATTGAGGTAACATCATACAAAGAACGCTATATTACACGTAGAGTGAAAGTTAGATTAGGAAGGCTCCGGTTGAGTTCATATAAGGATTATCTGTTATATTTGCAGTCAAATCCTCAAGAAATTAGATCTGTAAAAGAATCACTTAGCATCAATGTCACTCGTTTCTTTAGAAATAGGGATACCTTTGATTTAATTAAAGAGAAAATGTTTCCTGAAATGTTGAATAGAGCTAAAGAAACGTCTAAACTTGAACTTAAATTATGGTCTGCTGGTTGTGCAGTAGGTGCGGAGCCATATTCATTAGCAATCTTGGCTGCAGATTCAATTGCCTCGCAAATTAAAGTAAATATATTGGCAACTGATGTAAAAAATGAATTAATCTCGATTGCAAAAAGCGGTGTATACAATGAGCAATATCTCGCTGAGATGGATAAAATTGAAGTTACAAAAAATTTTAAGAAAATAAGCGAAGAAAATTTTGAACTTCTGAATTCAATTAAAAAACTAGTTACGTTTAGACAACATGACCTTATGAAAGATTCTTATCCCAGTAATCTTGATATGATTGTCTGTCGAAACGTGCTGATTTACGTAGATAGAGATACTCAGCTTGAGATAGTCAAGAAATTTTTTGACGCATTGCGTCCAGGGGGAATTCTAGTCCTTGGTAGAACCGAAACACTGTTCGGTGATTGGAGGAAGGATGTTGATATTTTATCAACTAAACATAGAATATATCAAAAAAAAGCTGGATTAGGATCATCATATAAAATGCAAATAGAAGATAAGCGTGAGAAGTTTACAGAAAAAATTAGTAGAAAGCGATCCGCACCAATATCTAAACGATCCACTCTCAAATCACAAATAACTACACAAGACAGTAGACTTGAAGAATTAAGAGATTTCCGTAAGACATTTGAAGAAAGAAAGGCAATATGGGATTTACAGATTGAAGAACAAGAGAAAACTGTTGGTGAGAGAAGTATTAAATCTCATCCTCGTACTTTTCGTTCAGTTTCAAGTTCGATTGATCGATCGAAGTTGAAGACAAAAACAACAAGTTCACTGAAAGAAGATACTTCTAAAACTAAAAGGATTCCATCAGGTAAACTAACTGGCGAGAAATTCAAAGCAGGATTAAAACCAAGAACTGACAAAGGGATTCTCAGTAACTATCGTTCCATGCTTGTAAAAACTAAAAATCCTGTTAGGACTGCCTCTGTTCGTAGAGACAAAAAGAAAGAAAACAATCTTGAATTCAACTACAAGCAAACACCAGAAGAAATTTACCGCACGTTGATGAAAAAGAAAAGACAACGTGAAGCAAGAAAATATTAAATAGTAATCGAAATATTGTTTATATCGTTCAAAGTTTATCGTCAGAAGATTCCAATATCGAAGCCTCCGAGAATAACATAAATTGAAAAAATAATGAATACCAATAGAACAAAAAGTGTTAAACGTTGACTCATCTTTTGTGCACGAGTAGCTCTACGTCTTGACATACCTGATTTTGCTGGTAATCTAAATAGGATAAAAATTATCGAACATGATGCATTTATTGCAAGGATATTAATTATCAACAACACTGCAGAATTGCCAGCTGACCCCATATCTCCGAATGCGATCATTAATCCAATATTCGCTGCTGGAGGTGCTAATGATGCTGCTATTGCTACTCCAACAATGGAAAGTGATTGCCCCTTGGAAATAATCACTCCTGCTGCTATCGCAGAAATTACAGCGAAAGCTACATCCATAGCTTCAGGAGCTGCTCGAATTTCCATTTGTTCTGTTACCTCTTGACCACGATCAGCTATACCAATCACCCACGCTACTCCAATTGTGAGAAAGATACCTAAGCCTTCTGCGATTAAACCTTTCCGAAATAATCCTCTTTGAGGCATCAAAACTCCTATAGACGTCAATGCAATAGGTCCCATCAAAGGAGCTACAATCATAGAGCCGATAATGATGACTACGCTATTAGAAAGAAGACCAAATGCAGCTAGTGCACCAGATAGAATGACTAATGTTATGTAAGTTGAGGAAACTACAGCAGTGTCTTCAATATTTGCCAAAATTTCTTCCAAATTTGCAGCAGTTGATTTCGGCACTTTTGCTTGAGATACACTAGAGTTCAAAAATAAATTTAGTTGTACTATGGAGATAGTCCCGAAGACCGTACCAATCCCTCGAGCTTTCAATTCGTGTAAAAGATTATTTGTAAAATGATCTTCTACTTTAAGCATATACATTCTTCCACCATCATTCAGATCTATACTCGATGCTTTTAAATTTACATGCTCAATATAATCCTCCAAAACTTCAATTTGATTTGATGGAATCTCTATCCGTATTTCTTTCACTAAATATTACCCCTTGGGTTAACTATTATCGAACTAAAAATTTAATTTTAAAATATTCCCCACGCTCGAAGCATTAGATTAACAAAGATGTCTATGTTATGACATTAAATCACCTATTCAGTACCAGCTAGTTATTTGGTTGTTTAATTTTACAATTTTACTTGAATCTTGAAATTATTTCATATAATTATTATTACAAAGAACAATCCAGAGTACTATGCAAAAATCCCAAGTCAGATTAATCTTAGTATTTGGGGTTCTTGGAGTTACAAGCTCCTCTTTCATATTCCTCGAAGCTGATAAAGATCCATATTCAATTGCATTTATCAGGGTTTTATTAACGGGGATAATTTCTTATCTCCTCATTTCAAAAAATTATATAACTTCTGAACAAGTCCCCATTACGAGAAAAGATATCGGCAAGATATTTATTGCTGGGTTTTCACTTGCTACTCATTTTAGTTGGTGGTTTGCTTCTTTAAATTATATTCCGGTTGGAATTTCACTTGCATTAACTAATACAGCTCCCATCTGGCTTGCAATATTGGTAATTGTTATCTACAAGCAAACTCCACATCCAAATCAGTTCATTTCAATGTTTTTTGTAATTCTGGGATCAGTAATATTATTTAGCAATAATTCAAAGCTTGGAGATAATGGGATTGAAGGTTTAACCCTAGCAATGGGATCTGCCTTTGGGTTTGCGATCTATCTAATTCTTGCCAAATCAATGGTCCCTAAATTGGGTTTGTGGAGATACTTTGGTTTGGTAAATCTTTTTGCTGCATTCACAATATTGCCTTGGCTTTTTGTAAGAAATCAACAATCGGATCTATTAGACCCATCTCTCTGGTTTTGGGGACTCGCCCTAGC
>JAAFKL010000418.1 GCA_021399405.1 Candidatus Heimdallarchaeota archaeon
AAGTTAATGAGATTCTTCCCGTATCATCAATTTACCCTTTGTTCACCACCATTATTCTGATTGCAACAGGAACAGAATCAATAGGGATTATAACTGTTATAGGAACTCTAATCATAATTTTTGGAATAATGATAGTCACAAGCAATGGTAAATTCACTTCATTTTCGAAGGGTGCATTTGTGTTTGGGGTTTCAGCTGCATTTGGTTGGGGTACTTCGGTTTTCTTCATTAAGAAAATTTTAGATGTTGAAGGAACAGATGGTCTTGGATTATTAAGTATTCGGAATGCAATTTTGGGAGTAGAAGCACTCATAGTCTATCTGGTAATCAAAAGAAGAACTGGTCAATCAAAGAAACGAGAAACCCGGACAAAAGAAGAACGCAATAAATCGATTAAATATCTAGGAATTTCGGGTCTTCTTGGAGACAGCATTGGCGCAAGCATATTCTTTATTGCAGTCCAGCGTATTGGAGCTGCAATTACAACACCTATTTCTAGCACCAATCCAATCATTGCTGCAATCATAGGTTTTGTTGCTGGGATAGAGGACATAAAGAAAGCTCAGTTTATAGGAATTCTGTTATGTGTGGGTGGGGTAATAGTTATTGTACTCTAGAGCGTTAGATGGCAAAAAATATAGACAAAATTAGTTATGCATTAGCTAATCTCATTTGATCTAATCAAAAGTGATCTGTAATGGCAAAAAGCAATGTAGATATCGAGTATAAAGCTGGATGGTATGATCTTGAGAATCTATTAGTCTATAGATCATCATCTAATTTGTATGCACAAAATTTTGAACGCTGAGATTTTGGATTTCAGACGATCCGGTGGGATGATGCCACCACTACTCAATTGAATTAATAATAATTAAACTCTTTTGAGCTACTTTTTATTTTCACATGTTCAAAGTCCATAGTGTTTGTTTGAAATACCTGTAATCACTTAGTGAGAAATGACCAGTCTGGAATATCTTAGAACATCACATAATTATCAATTCAGTATATAAAGTACTGAAGATAATTATTTTTGTATATACATTTTTTCTCATGACTGTTTTACTCTGGATGATTTCTTGATTTTTATTAATAAGGCAACAATCGATGTGATTGCAAACTCAGCAGAAAAACTTCCTTCTCCAGTATTTGAACTATCACTGTTTTGGGAGGAACTACTTGCAACATCAGATAATGAGGATTCGGATTGAACGGAACTTATCGGCGTAGAGACCTCAGAAGGTTCTGAAAAAATACCATGATCATCTGAGATGTCATCACTGACCACAATATTATCGATACTCGAATTACCTACCCAAGATGTGAACAAAAATTTATCACTGGTTGTTAGTGATTGATCGGTAAATGACAACGTAAATTCTGAATTATAATCAACCTCGATTTTACCATCAATGTCCCGAGTAATTACAATATGCTTTATACCACTCTGATCACTATCAAATTTCAAATTCTCATATTTGAATGGTACTCCAGATTTTAGGTATACCAAACTTATGCCAGGATAAAATGAATCATAATTGGGAACGCTATACGATCCTAATGCTACTCCATAGTCAGATAATCCTCTCTCATTACTACGTAATCCTACCCAATTGTAATTGGTTAACTCATCATTGCTCACAAATGCCACAGAATCGAATGATTGATTGTTTTCGCTTATGTGCCAATCAAAACTCCACTTTCCATATGCTACCGAACTATTGTGAGATGCAATTGCCCAATATTTATCTCCTGATAGATCAGGGCTTTGTAATTTACCGTCTTTAATGGACACAAGTTCATCATGTGGTTCTAATATACCATTCATTACACCTGATTGTGCATAATAACTCATCATTTCCCAATTATCTTCACTAGTTACATCGAAAATTTCAGACCATATAACTTCTCCCGAGATTGCTGGAGTTCTTGACAATGTCATAAACATTGAAATGAGAATAAGCGATTTAATAACTTTCTGTTTTTTGTTCTTGTTTCCCAAATTCATAACCTATGGCTCATAATTCGCTGTCTATTTTAAAGGATTTCTAGTCAAAAAAAAATATAATAAGTCGACAATCCATAAAAATTATATCTTTTGAAACATTAAATATACAATTAATCTATAGTAAATAAGTAAACCACAGATACTGACAATTCGATTTTGGGTATTAATTTTAAAATTGATAATGTGAATATACTTAATTTAGTAATACTTGTCAAGATAAAGGAACACTATAAGTTACAAAGAAAGAGCATTATGTATCAAAATAATTTTTTATTAACATCCTTCAGTTACTAGTATTTCGATTATCTTCAAAAAGCTAATAATCCACCATAAACTTCCCTGTATGCGTTTAATAAGATAAATACTAGTAGTTAGTCAATTGGAATGAACTTTTAGTTTATATTCATTAACCTAGTAAATAGTATTGAGGACAAGATTAGTTATACACTAATTTTGACAAGTGATCTCTCATGGCAAAGAGCAACATCGATATAGAATATAAAGCTGGTTGGTCAGATCCTGAAAATTATAAGGTAGCTACCGATTATGGACTCACAGAAGAGACTGTTCGACAAATTTCTGCCTTTAAGGACGAACCAGAGTGGATGTTAGAATTTAGGCTAGATGCACTGAAAAAATTCTTTGAATTTCCAACACCTGAATGGGGTGATGAACTACTACGACAAATGGATTTCCAAAAAATTCGTTATTATGTTAGATATTCTGATCGTCCAGAAACTAATTGGGAAGATGTTCCAGAGGATATCAAGAATACATTCGATCGTTTGGGTGTACCTGAAGCTGAAAGAGAGTTTCTAGCTGGTTCGGGGGCACAATACGACTCAGAAACAGTATATCATAAACTTAGAGAAGATCTGGAAAAACAAGGTGTAATTTTCCTTGATACAGACTCCGGACTCAAAGAACATGAAGAAATCTTTCGAGAGCACTTTGGTACGGTGGTTCCAGCCAACGATAACAAATTTGCTGCTTTGAATTCCGCTGTTTGGTCTGGAGGTTCGTTTCTAGTAATTCCAGAGGGTGTAAAGGTTGAAATGCCAATTCAGGCTTATTTCAGAATTAATACCAAAAATGCTGGTCAATTTGAACGAACTCTAATTATTGCCATGCCTGGATCAGAAGTTCACTATATTGAGGGCTGTACTGCTCCAACCTACACCACTGACTCTTTGCATTCTGCTGTTGTGGAATTAAAAGCTATGCCAGGTGCTAAGATTAGATACACAACAATTCAAAATTGGAGCAATAATGTGTTCAATTTGGTCACGAAAAGAGCTTTTGCATATGCGAATTCGCTTGTAGAATGGGTAGATGGAAACATTGGGTCAAAACTAACCATGAAATATCCATCCATATACCTCCTCGGTGATAACGCCAAGGGAGATATGTTATCGATTGCTTATGCTGGAGAAGGTCAAATTCAAGACACTGGTGCGAAAATGATTCATCTGGGATCAAACACCCATTCCAAGATTACTGCCAAATCTATTTCAAAAGCTAATGGTAAAACTATTTACCGTGGTTTGGTTCAGGTTGGGCCCACTGCAAAAAATGTTCTTTCGAATGTAATATGTGATGCGTTATTAATTGATGACGAATCAAGCACAGATACTTTCCCTTACCAAGAAATTCAACGAGATGATGCGACGATCACACACGAAGCAACCGTAGGTAAAATTAATGATGAAACATTATTTTATCTTATGAGTCGTGGAATTCCTGAAAACGAGGCATTAGCCTTAGTTGTGATGGGTTTCTTTGATGAATTTACAAGAGAACTACCCATGGAATATGCTGTGGAACTTAACAGGTTAATAGAAATGGAAATGGAAGGCTCAGTAGGTTAACTCAAACATCCTAATCTGATTCTTAAGCATTTATGGTCCCTTTACAATATGGCATATCTAGAATAAATTATGCGATAAATCAGTAAACAGGCATAATTATCAAAATTAAATCAAGAAACTTTTTGTTTCAATAATTCTCAGATACTATGTGAAATTCAAAATTGTCGCTGCTGCTGTCATAATTTCTCTGCTTTTTGGGCTCATTTTCACTAATCTATCTTGGCGAGGTGCTCAAAGGTCATCTATCCACGTCGCAATTACAAATTTCAGTACATCAGAAACCACGCAAGTATCGGAATCAGCATCAGGGTACAAAATGATTTATATTTGGAATCTTTGGAATTCTCACTCACAACAGGTATGGTACAGCAATGATGATCAAGAGATCGGTCCTTTTGAAATATATCGACTCTATCAAAATGGTACAAAACAGATGGTTTATACTAATGATAATGAATGTGCAGATGGGTTTGGTAGCTTTACACTGATTGACCTTGGGTTAACCAAAAAAATATATGTTAACGATTTCGATGTCTATCCTTTTTACATAGATGGATTTTATCAGTTAGTACCTCTACTATCCGAATGTTCAGCTTCCCAACCATCATTTTTAACCCAATATTCTGCTATTATAGTGGCCGAATCCAATATAACTACTTTCACTGAACCTTTGTTGCCTAATAATTTTGGTAAAATTAATCATCAAGGTCGAAATTGGTTATTAATTGGATTTGCATTAATTCTTTTACCCCTCAATAATAATTTAATGAATAGGATTGCTAATACAGTTAAGCAGGAGATTAGCCTCGAGGATGATCTTAGTCAAAAAAAATAGTCTTAACAAATGAGCCAAACTATCCAAGAAAATAAGGTATCAACCTAAGTTGTGATGGGTTTCTTTGATGAATTTACCCGAGAATTACCAATGGAATATGCTGTGGAATTGAACAGTTTAATTGAGATGTTCGATCTATCTATGAGCTGATCTACCATATGAAATACTGAATTTAAAAGATTCAATTATCTTTGCAACTTTTCTTCGATCTCAAATGTAACCTTACCTGGACCTTGTATAAACGCAATTCGAACACCCCATGGTTTGTCTTGTGGTTCTTGAATTGACACTGCCCCTCTTTCTACCAATTTATTGTAATCTTGATCACAATTGTCACTCGGAAAGGCAATCGTAGATTGAACATCATCATCGACATCATTGATTACAAGTTGAGTTGGACCAAAAGTAAACAGTGACATCTCATGATCTTCTGTGTCTGGTTTTATATCCCAGACCATTTTTAGCCATTCTACAGCTTTTGATCTATCTTTTACGTATACGTGAACATGGGTGATTTGCATTGATTTCAAGAATTACTTGTCCACTAATTACAAAGAATTACGGTACGGGGATTATAGAATATGCTGTGGAACTCAATCGATTAATAGAAATGGACTGCTCAGTAGGCTAAATTACTGAATTCGGCCGAAATCAAATACTTAACAAATAATATTTGAAAATAAATCGATGGATCATTGAAGTTTACTAGGATCGATTTAGCGAGGATGATCTATTCTAATTACAAATGATTGCAAGCTATTTTTATTTCTAATTCATTCGACTTTAAATATTATTATTTTTGATTTCCATACAGGCTTCATATGTCAAAACAAAAGGATTTTGCGGAAATGGCAAGGAAGAGGGAAATAGAAGCCTCAAAAATTTCTGATGAAGAAATAATTTCCCATATGACCCTAAAAATCTTAAGAGATGCAGATTTGCCAATGGAGATGAAATTTAATTTATTAATGAATTCCTTTAATTCTCTGGATTTTGTATTTTCTAACATAAGTCAAGTATATGAGGAAGGAATAATTGATGCAGATGAATATTTATTTTTGATTACTGAGTTTTCAAAGCTTGTACAATAGAAACATTCAACCTAATCGATACAGTATACTCGGACGAAATATACATAATCTGACATTTTTAGCGATAAGTGGTTGTAATCTAAACGAAATCGATCGACGTTCCCTAGGATTTCATTGTATCATTCAATTATATTACGTGTTTGATACATCAGAACTGATAGTACAACCTCTACTAGTCCAATTATAAAATAAAGAATATGGGCAAAGTGAATATCTTCAACCATGATGACTTGTACAATAATCCAGATTACAAGGGCTACACCAAAAATAAATCCTGCATAGGGTGCATACTCGTGTTTTTTCAGTGAAAGCCACCCTGCAAGGCCTTGTCCTAGCCCATTAACCAAAATGAGCAAAATCCCCGGAATGATTAAGTTATCAAAAGGGATTACGTCAACTATTTCCTCCATACCAAGCGATGAACCATCTGGGGTAATAATCATCATAATTCCAGC
>JAAFKL010000082.1 GCA_021399405.1 Candidatus Heimdallarchaeota archaeon
AAATTCGTAATTTTTATTGCAGCCGCATTTATGGGACCTGCACTTTCAGGAGTATGGGTTTCACAGCGACAGATGGTGCTTGAACTCGTTCCCAATGATGAGGAAATTGGCCGTTATTTTGGAATGACCAAGTTCTCAGGTAAGCTAAGTTCTGCCATTGGTCCAATTCTTTTCTTTTCAACTTTCAAATTTGTCGAAACTCTGTATTCTGGTAACGATAGTCAGATTCAGATTGCATATCGCTATTCAATTGCAACGTTAACGATATTCTTGGCTGTTGGTTTCTATATTATGATGAAATATGTACCTAACAAATCCAAAGAATTTAAAATCAGGAAGAAACGGATTTCAGACGTCTTGGATGCATCAGATGCATTTGGAGAACATCAACATACCATAGAATCAGATAAATCGACATAAAAGTAGTAAAATAAATAATATTTAGAATGATTTAGTAAATTCTCAACTGTCTCTAGGTATACTTAACTTATCATAGTTGAATATTTCTCGTAATCAGATCGGGGTAGGAAATCACTTGTATGATAAATCTAGAGGAACGCAATTTCATCTAGTCACAGTACTAATTTTGGTCATTACATTGACCAGTATCAACGTATTTGGGCTAACTAATCCTTTAGCTACATTACATCATAATTATGAGGATGAAACAGATTTGGATTTACTCGGTTACAACTGGGAAGCTCTAGATCCAGCTAACACAATACAAGTATTGATTTCACCTGATTTTAGCTATACAGGTGAGAATTCACTCGTAATTGAATCCTATACTTTCGCTTCTGAGACGTATTTGAGCATCCCATTAAATTTGGAGTTCAATCAGCTCGATTCAACAAATAATTTCTTTTCATTGTACTTCTATTCGTTTGGTCAAAGAATTTCCGTAGTACGGTTGATATTTCTTGATTCAACAGGTAGACAATTATCTTTAGACTATGGTTACTCTGGCACAGCATGGGAGCCCGTCCCCATTTTCAATATCGATTCGGAATTTCCTGAGAATGAGTGGTTCTGGCTTTCACGAGATTTGAAATCTGATATTGAATTTGCACTTAATTTTGATGGATCTTATTACCCAGATGGATATACACCGATTGAACTTTTGGAATTATTTATTTTTCAACCCCTGGATGATGGTCTCTATGTAAATTTCATTGACGATTTGATATTCGCTGATAGTCCTGTTACGGAGATTGAGTTTAATGGCAATGATGATCTCACAAAATATCGGAATGTTGGTAATGTTGATCCTATTTCTAGAGGGATATTGGATATTGACGAGACTACATCTGAAAATCTACCTTATCTTACAGATTTAGGTTTACCAGTTGATGGTGTCAGATTAGGTTTACTCATTGGAATACCACTGATTGTGGCAATTATTGTAATTTTACTACTGAGACGTAGAAAGTAATTTGGTTAAGTATCCCTATACTTGGGCATTTTTAGCATTTCTCAGTAATAGAGTTGAAATTAAACTTCCAATAGCTCCACCGTAAAAACCTTCTCCAAACCACCAATCAGTATTCTCAGAGGCCAGTGCAATAAATAGTAATCCGCCTGCAAGTATTGCAATTAGAGCAAATTTGCTAATTTTTAACATTAATTCTAATTGGTCTATTGTAGGTTCTTCTTTAGTTCCATTATAAGATAGATAAGCTACATAAAGCATACCCGCAGCAACGGGTCCCAAAATTAAAAATGCAGATCCAGTGAATGTACTCACCGATCCCCATTCTTCAACATAGTAGCCATAATTATACCATCCTGCAAATTCTCCTACTAATACCATAATTCCCCCTATCAGGCTGACAATAAAGGAGCCCATATAATAATTTGAGACATTTTCAGTACTCATAAGGATTTCCAATTATAGTAAATTGAAAAGGATTAGGGGGATATAATGAATAATAACCAAATTTTTGATTTTACTTAATTGGTAATTCAATTTAATTTGTATAGTTAATGCGTCTGTGGGTAATAACCATTGTTTCAAACACAAAATCTCATCGATATTTATTATAAAAAAATTAAACAATTTACGAAAGGTATAAAATGATATAAGCTAGATTACCAACATATATGGTTCGAGGGGGAGTAAATTGAGAAAGCGGACGAAAGTTCACAGCTTCTCGATTATATTTTTGCTTTTCAGTTTTTCAATCATACCTGGAAGGTTAGAAATACCCAATGAATCAAGAATTGTCCATACCAACATTTCTGCTCAATCTACAGATTCAAATTATGAATTTAATACGTTTAGTGATGAATTCACAACCTCTGGGACCGGTTATGATCAATCACTTTGGCATGCGGTCCAAAAAGGAAATGGAAATATTTTAAACGAAGAAAAATCTATAATCCTCGACTCTGGAGATGGTGGCTATCAATTATTAAAATCTAGGCGTATTTTTGATATTGAATCCTCTACAACTATAACAATGAGAGCTAGTTATGAAGGGGATTCAGAATTTGTATATTTTGGTTGGGCATCAAGTCTTCCAGAAGAATCAAATAATCATGTTTGGAGTCCTCATAATTCAGAAAATGCGGTATACCTAAAAAATTCTAATTTCTTGGGACAGTGGGAATTAGAAGTAATAAAAGATTACTCATCAATTTTTACTATGGGGATTGAGGTTGATTTAACTGAATATGTTTCATTTTATCTATCTTGGAGTTCAGTTGGAATTGAAGTAAAGCTTGACGGAGAGCAGATACTATATTTCGAGAATGAAAATGATATTATTCCTACACACCAAATGTATCAGTACATTGGGATACAATCATGGGGTTCTCCACACAGTGTTAACTATCTTGAAGTATCAAATATTATTCTACAAGGTCCAACTACCTCCTCAGATATGCCCATGTTTCTCAACCCTAATAACGGATATTTGTTTATTGAGGGTGACACTGATATGACACTTTCTTGGATAGTTGAGGATGATAATCCTGATAATTACACTTTATGGTTGGCTGGTACATTTGTCGACGGAGGAAGTTGGGAATCAAATCAGGTAATTACTTACACAATTGACAATTTTGGTGTTGGTCTATATCAAATGATAATTCAGATTTGGGATCGTACTGGAAATTCGATAATCCAAGCCGTATTTGTGAAAATCATTCAATCTATGTATTTTACGAATACTGAATATAGGGAAGATTTTGATGGTCCATCACTTGGTACTGATTGGACACTTCATCAAGTGCAAAGTTCAACCTTTGAATTTCAAGATGGGAATCTAAATATCGAAGGTGGTGGGGTAGCTGTTATCGAAAATACTGAACCCCAATCTATCAATAGTTCATTTCTAATCAATATTGCCATGAATGAACCAGTAACTCATGGAGGTTCTGGATTCGGTTTGAGTAATTATGATTATACATCAACTAGTTTTAGTGAAGGAGGTTCTGCCTTCTCTCCATTTATCAGAGATGATGCTTCAGATGCCATTTTTGTTGACAACAGTGGCGATGGGTCTCATTATGCTATTTTGCTCAAAACTAACAATATAATTTCTGAATACAATTTTTACTTAGAAGATCCACAAATACAGGATTTTCTACTATTGCGAAATTTGAATGGAATTGAACTCTATATTTCAAACAAGCTAGTCCGTAGCTTTGATGCAGTATCTTATGTTCTGCCACAAATTGATTTATTTTTTTCAGCTTATGCAACCAGCTGGGCTAAACCCGGTTTCAGCCAAATCAATTATTATCAGATCCAAAATGATACAAGTCCAATAATTCCCAATGATGTAACACTTGAACTACCTCTTGATAATACATTTTCCTTTATACTCTCGGATGAGATTATCATTGAGACAATTAATGACATTGATGATGTTACCACAATAACGAGTTCTGAAACATTCATAACTAATGGGACACTCTCTGAAGAGTTAGATTTGAATTTACGAGCAATTATAATAGGTGCAGTTGGTCTCTCTTTGATTATTGCCACAATAGTAATTATTAATCGGAGATTCAATCCTAGATTTTCAGGTTTCAGTAAAGAGTTTGAAGATGGTTTAGTTGACGAATTGGAAGGATTTGAAACAGATGATCGTATAAACACATTACCATTTTCTGGGGTTTGTACCAGTTGTGGTGTGCTACCAAATGATACGGATATGGTCTGCCAATCTTGTGGTATAAATTTTCGATAGTGCCGCATAATATCTCAAACTTCAAGGTATGAACTATCATTTATCTGCTGTTTTTCTCCAAATATTTTTATACTATCGATCACTATGATACTATTAGTACTGTACTAAAAGTAACAAACATAGGTGATATTATGGTAAATTTCAAAAAAATGACATATAAAACCCAAGAAACAATATCTCACGCACAATCACTGGCGAGTAAAAATAATCATACAGAAATCACTCCATATCATATTATGCTTGCATTAATTGACACAGATGTTTCTGGAGATATCATCTTGACAATATTGCAAAAAACTGGTGTGTCAGTTCCAAAATTAAGAAGCGAACTCAACTTTGAATTTAATAGACAAGCACAAATTACAGGTGAAGATATTGATCCTAGATTAAGTACATCAGCAGGTAAATCCATTGAAGAAGCAGAAAATTATGCATCTAAGATGGGTGATGAATTTGTGGCTTTAGATCACGTTTTGCTTGGATTGAGTGCAAAAACAAAAGAAATTTCCGCCCTTCTAAAATCACAAAATGTCAAAACCAAAGATTTAGAATTGGCTATCAATGAAATTCGATCCGGTCAAAATATATCGGATCAAGGTGCGGATACTCGATTTCAAGCATTGAAACATTATACTATCAATTTTACAGAACTTGCAAACCAAGGAAAATTGGACCCTGTCATTGGTAGAGACGAGGAAATTCGTAGAATCATTCATATACTGTCCAGGAGAACGAAAAATAACCCGATTCTTGTAGGGTCTCCAGGGGTGGGGAAAACTGCCATTGTGGAGGGTTTGGCTCGTAGAATTGCAATAAAAGATGTACCTGAATCACTAAAAAATAAACAACTATTATCATTAGATATGGGCTCATTATTGGCTGGAGCCAAGTATAGGGGCGAATTTGAAGATAGACTCAAAGGTGTAGTCAAAGAAATCGAATCATCAGATGGAGAGATTATTTTATTTATTGATGAGATTCATACGATTGTTGGAGCTGGTGCCACGGGTGAGGGTGCAATGGATGCTTCTAATCTACTGAAGCCTGCACTTGCTAGGGGGTCCCTGCATGCTATTGGTGCCACAACCTTTGCAGAGTATAGGAAACATATTGAGAAGGATGCTGCATTAGAACGAAGATTCCAACCAGTTCAAGTTTCTGAACCAACGGTATCTGAATCCATTTCAATCCTAAGGGGCTTAAAAGAACGGTATGAAGCCCATCATAAAATACAGATTCTAGATGAAGCAATTATTGCTGCAGCTACACTTTCAGATCGTTATATATCTGACCGATTTTTGCCTGACAAAGCAATTGATCTCGTCGATGAAGCTTCAGCTAAAATTGCAATGGAGATACAATCAATGCCTAGTGAGATGGATGAGCTCAAAAGATCGATCGATCGACTTGAAATCGAAAGACAGTTGTTCAAGAGAGAATCTGATAAAGTAGCAAAAAATAAATTACAAGATGTTGAAAGCCAATTAGAAGAATTAAAGGGGAAATTTGCTTCATTGCAAACTCAATGGGATAAAGAGCGAGCTTCAATTGCAGAAATCTCTAATCTTAAGGAACAAATTGAAAACTTGAAAATCGAAATTGAAAATGCTACTAGACAAGGAGATTATGAGGCTGTTGGAAGATTTACTCATCGTGATATGCCTGAATTAGAAAAGCAGATCGAGAATAGAAAGACTGAACTTGAAGAATTTCAGAAAAATGGGAGCTTGTTGAGAGAACATGTAAGTGAGGAAGATATTGCCGAAGCAATCGCCCGCTGGACCGGTATACCCATCAAGAAGCTATTGCAAGAAGAAAGTGATAAATTAATGACAATGGAATTAACTCTTGCAAAAAGAGTGAAAGGACAGGACCACGCAATACAAGTATTGTCAGAAACAGTCAGAAGAGCACGAGCAGGATTGGTTGATGAGGGTAGACCGCTCGGTAGTTTTATCTTCTTGGGACCAACAGGTGTTGGCAAGACAGAACTCGCAAAAGCTTTGGCAGAATTTCTATTTGATTCCGAGGATCTTTTGATAAGGCTTGATATGTCTGAATACAAAGAATCTCATTCAATTGCAAAATTAATTGGAGCACCACCTGGCTATATTGGACATGATGAAGGGGGTCAGTTAACTGAACAAGTACGAAGAAAACCATATTCTGTCATATTATTAGATGAGCTTGAAAAGGCGCATCCTGATGTTTTCAATATGCTTTTGCAAATTTTAGATGATGGTAGGCTTACTGATTCAAAGGGAAGAACAGTTAATTTTGCAAATACTGTAATTATTGCAACCTCCAATGTGGGATCTGAGAAAATATTCCAGATGACTCAAAATGAGACTTTTGAAGGGATTACTGATGAAATTATGGATGACTTGAGATATTATTTCAAACCTGAATTCTTGAATAGATTAGATGAAATTGTAGTTTTCAATACTCTCGGTAAAGAGCTGATGACAGAAATTGTAGACATCCAATTAGCTGAACTAAATGAAAAGTTACTGACACAGCATTTACAATTGTTTGTAACAGATAGGAGTCGGGAATTCTTGGCTGAGAAAGGCTATGATCCAAGTTTTGGAGCACGGCCACTTAGAAGAACCATTCAAAAATACTTATTGAATCCTCTATCCAATTATCTATTATCTGAACAGAATCCAAAGGATAAGAAATTACAAGCAGAATTAAAAAATGATAAACTTGAGATTTCTGTTTTAAATTAATTCTCATAAATTACAAAACTTTCTTTTCCCGACAAGTACAACATTTAATTGATGGAGATAATATCTGAATCAAATGGAAATAGAGGAGAGAAAAAATTTTGTCAGATCAATTTTTGCATCACTCGATAATCATGAATTCGATAACTTTAGAACATTACTAATTGACAATTTACATCCAGATGCACACATGAATAAAATCGAAAATACAGGTTCTCGGCTCCATCAGAACAAATCATTCGAAGAAAGTGTAGAATCATGGATTAAATATAATCGACTGTTTGAAAATAATTACAATATTCTTTATTTAATGGCCGAAGGAGACAAGGTGGGGGCATTTATTGAAGTAACTCAAATTTTACTTGAAGATTGGCAACTTGAAACAATAAATAAAGTTATCCCGAAAGGATCAGAATACACTCTTTTACAATTTCATGGTATCACGTTTAAAGATAATAAGCTGTATACAATGGATCGGGTTTCTGATTGGGTTAAACGTGATATCGGATGGGGTATCATTAGTGAGGAAAATAAAGATATGAAAATTTCCGCGTATTTTCACCATTTACAGCAAGTAGGTCTCATACCTGTTGATTAGTTTATAGTTAGTTTATTGCTTTTCATGGAAAAAAATCGGCAAGTGTATCACCTAAGGTGTGAAACAAAACCTAGTTTATCAAATAAAAGTAAACTAGAGATCTCAGATTCAAATTAGGTCAATTCTTTAACTGTATCAGTTAAAAATTCTTAAACACACTTGATTTCTCTAGAAATTGTGACTCCTGAAATTGTGACACCAGATTATGTCGCAATCATTACTAAACTAGTCGGTCTTTTTAATGCCAGAGACGACCGTGTTGTTGAGTATATGGACGAAGTATTTTCAGACCGTATGAGTGGTAAATTTTTCTCCAGCATGAAAGGTGGTTGGAGACTAGTTGAAGATAAAGAGGGTATCCAAAACGCATTTTTGGCTATTCATAATCCAGATAACAATGTCCTATGGAGTCCAATGGATGTATATTCCCGTGGTACTAAAGTAGTATGGGAGGGTTTTTGGGTTGGAAGCGACTGGAAAACAGCTACTGGAGTCCACATTAGTGAAAATTTCAAACTTCCCATCACTTGTATTTTTGAGTTTGATGGTGACAAAGTTGTAAACTTTGAATATTTCACAGATACCTTTGAAATGATGAAATTGAGTGGAAGGGCTTTGGTCAAAGAAGGGGATAACTCAAAAATTCAAAAGTATATTTCAAATTTAGTAGATATAGGCATGCTTCCTGATTATATATTGTCCTTGTATTTTTAGCTGATTAAGAAAAAAGTTTGTGGATTACATGCTTGATCCATATAATTAATGTAGTAAGGCTTATATCAATTGAATGTGAAGAGATATTGAGATTTATGATAGATTTATTTATTAAGATTGTCTCAGCTATCATATTATTAGGGTTTGCAGGATTTCTTTTATTCCAATCCCGTCAGCAATATCTTCAAAACGAAAAATATGATAAACTTCGTTTAGTGATCACTGCAATTATTTTTGTGCACCTTTTCATCACACAAGCAAATCTTAGATTTACAGATGTTACAGCAATTATTTTTCTTACATTTTTCTTGTTAAGTTCCAGAATTGTACTTCAAACACTTACAACTATGAATGAAATGAGAGGTGATGAAGCGATTGTGAATGAGGGGCAAGCTGGTGAAATAAAGAGTAAATATCAAGAGCAACAAGTGATTAGTTCTTTAGTTAATAGTAAGAATATTTGAAATAGATATGTTTCTGTTGTAAGGACCAAAAATATCAGTGATTCAATCTTTCTTAAACTGCTGTTAAAAATTTTAATATATCTAAGATACTATTGGGCTCTTCAAAACGATACATGTGGGCTGCATTCTCATATTTAATAAGTTTAGAATTCGGGATTAAATCATGAATCAGCAAAGAATTCTGTGGTGGAACCAATCGATCTTTCATACCAACTAGAATTAGAGTTGGTATTTTTATTTCATGGAGTTGGTCTTTTGTATCATGAGTCGAGCTAATTGCTGCTAACTGATGTCGATATGCATATTCTTGCTGAACTGGATAATCAGGTGGATTTTCCAGTAAATTCTTGATGGTCTCTCTATGTCTGTCAAAGAACTCTGGCGTATACACATACTCATAGAATTTCAGATTGTCTTCCATGTAATCTCCTTTAAGGTGGTTTAAAAGAAGATATCGCGCCCCTTCGGTAAGTTTTACACCTTTATTTCCCGTCGTTGTCACGGCAAGAATAAGCGATTTGATCCTATCTGGATATTTCAGGACTAGATTTTGTGCGATCATACCTCCCATAGATTCTCCATACAGATTGACACTCTCTAATCCCAGATGGTTCATCAGTCCAATTGTGTCTTTAGTAAATTGATCTATAGAATAAGGATAATTTGGTCCGTCTGTCTTCCCAACTCCTCGATTATCAAAAATTATTACCTGATATTTCTTCGATAGTTTGTCAACAAAATATCGGGGCCAAATTAATGTCGAAGCAGTAATCCCTGCAATAAGTAGCAGTGGCTCTCCGTTTCCAGTAATTTCATAATATAAATTAATCTCATTACTCTCACAGTAAGGCACAGATCAGATGGTAATGTGAGTATATTAAAATCCTATCAGTAATTAAATATTATTTAGAAGTTGATTTTTCTAACTATAACAATTAGGTATAAAGTAGGAAGATGGGCGTTAAATTACATTTTGTTTATTTGCTAGCAAACTTTTGATATCAACCTAATCTTCCTTTGAGTAGTGAAATCTCTTATTTATACAAACATATTTCTCAACACGGGGAAAAGATGTCTCAAACCCTTAGATCTCGATATCAATGTTTGTTATGTACAAAAATGAGAGAGATTGATATATCTGTCTCTAAGCACGAAAAGTTGGTTTCAAACAGTGCGAATGGGTTGGTATTATATTCAGATATCCATCGTTGTGATGAAGGGATATTAGCAATAAACAATGCTCATATTGACAAAGAATACAATGTAAGATCATTCTCATCAATTGAATTACCAGATAAGAGAAAGCCAGCTAAAAAATCTGGTTTGAACCTCCCCATCCCTAAAGCATACATCAATGAAAGTATTCGACGTTATAGTATTACTCAGATGCTTCCTAAAAAAAGCTTACGAATAATGATTGAAGATAGTCGGCTTAATGCAATAATCAATATTGGGCGGATTCTCCCACGAAAAGAAAAACCAATTGCAGTAGCTGAATCCGATCAAGGATCTATTATCTTGGATTATTATCCTTCAGAATTAGATTATAATACTAATATGGAAAAATGGTTAAATGTTTTAGTTAATCAGATGGAATTACTACCAGTGACTAGACTTGGATTATTTATTGAAACCCTTCGATTTATACATGGTTTTTACCGTAGCCCACCCGATTCATTCCAAATAATACAATTACAAACTATCTTATCTTCTCATGAAACCTACTTCAAATCTCTCACTGAACCTTCCGAAGATGGGACACTAGGAACAGTAGGTGCTAAGTATGGAGCTGAATTAGAAAACCTTGCAAATAAAATCTTGAATGTTTTGAAAGAAAATCCAAAGTTTAATCTCAAAGAGGTGGCATTAAAATTAGATCAAGATTTGATATATCTGATTTATACACTTCTTATAATGGATCAGGAAGGATTTTTAGAAATTCAACGTCCATCAATTGATAGGTAAAAATTATTACATTTTTTTTATAATGATAAGTTAATTATTGATAATATGCAATTGATATATCACTCAAAAAAGTAAACTTTTTCTTGTAACTGTCTTTTTCCTAAGATCAAGACGCTACATTAGGGATAATGATGGGAGCCCCACTCAAAAAGCCTTTAGCCTTAAGAGCTAGTTCATACATGACATATTCATCATTAGAATATTTATTCTCAATATTACGTGAAGCATTAAGATCTGAATTTAAGTTAAATCCACAGCTGATACAAGCAAAATTGGCTCTATTACGATTTTTCTTGGAAATAAATCCACAATCACTACATCGTTGCGATGTATAAGCTGGATTTATATAAACAACCTCAATAT
>JAAFKL010000083.1 GCA_021399405.1 Candidatus Heimdallarchaeota archaeon
AAGGTTTCAGCAACCGTCTCCCACCCAATTAATTCTGTTTTACTCCCCCGCTCGGTAATAATCAGACCGTCATAATTGGTAGGGAAAACATACATGGCGATATCAATTTCGCCTTCCTCTAATATCTGCTCGATCTGTCTAAAATCAGTTACTGGTAACCCAACAATACTAGGGGTCATCAGAGATAGAGAATAAAACAGGGATTCACCTGTTTCTTTGGTAAGATTATTACCAACATCATAGAAAATACCTATGGTGGTTGTTTCAAGATCGAAATAATGACTTAATCTTTCCTGTTGATCCTCGACTGCTTCGGACACTTCAGTAGCATTTGCCGCTGCTGACCAAGTTGAGGAGGTAATCAGTACTGTTAATACAATAATAGTTAAAATAAAACTGCGAGATTGCTTTTTTTGCATATTCTTCCCTCGATGTAGGTTTTGAAGACCTCATGATAGAGATATATGCATCCATAATTTCAGCAGTAGCGAATCAAACCCTAGCTGTTGAGATTACCCCTTTAGAAGCACATTTCTGAGACCTTATAACATCTAGTATTTCCATGCGGTACTTCTTCCTTTAAAAAGTGTGAACATTCAAGACAAACTGCGGATGAATCAGCTAGATATTTTTAATCTAACAAGAATATAGTAAAATGCTTGATCTTTATAATTTCATCAACTTAGATATTTATTTGCGTATATCCAATTTTTTAGTAAAATTATGAGTGCCAATTTATTACTTTTTTTTTGTCATCATGTAGTGTAAAAAAAATATGTTTGGCTCTTACAAGGGCGGATTTAGTTAGCTCTAATGCTAATTCACCCCAATAAGCTTAATTTATCTATTTTAACCATATGATTATTGAATGATACTGATAATCAATTTTTTTTTGTAGTGAATCCAAATAGTCATGGAGGAAAGACTGGTAAGGAATGGGATAAAAAAGAGAAAACTATCTCAGAGTATCTGGGAAGTAATTATAGTTATAAATTAGCAGATGGAATTGGTACCGGTACTCAGATAACCCAAGAAGCGATCGAAGAGGGATATAACATCATTATTAGTGTCGGAGGTGAAGGTACAACAAATGAGGTTCTCAATGGCATTATTGAAACTGACCCTTCGATCCCGCTGGGATTTATTCGAGGTGGAACTGCCAATGATTTCTTATCTGAAAATGTGTACAATTGGCCAATACCTCTAGAAGAGCAACTTGATGCAATTATAAAAATGAAAACCCGTTCTGTTCCCCTCACCAAAGTTAGTGGAGACGTGACTAGATTAGGTTTAAACATTGCGGATGCAGGAATAGGAGCGAAGGTCTCATATGATTCAAGTGTCAAACGAAGGTTGCAGTGGATAAAAGGTGAGTTCCGATACACATTATTGGCCGTACTTAATGCTTTGAGATGGAAAAATAATCCTGCAACGGTTACATTTGACAATGAAGTAGTTGAGGGTGATTTGACGCTGTTTATGTCTGGTTTTTCTAAGATGGGTGGTGGATTTATGACATTGCCACAGGCATCGTTAGAGGATGAAAAGATGGCTTATTTGATGGTGAGAGATTTTTCTAGATTCAAAATTCTTAAATTTCTTAATACCGTCAAAAAAGGAAAACATAATAATTCGATTGAAGGAATATACATGGACCATTCTGCAAGAATTGAGATCAATGCTGAGAATCCAGTTTTATTTGAAGTAGATGGTGAGCCATTCTCATATGAAGCACATAAGATCATGATCGAGGCAGTTCCTAATGCATTAACACTAATTGATCATACGTAGTTGTTCTGAGCTTTAATATTGATAGAAAATACCTATTTCCAAAACTCAAGGTCGAACAAAATGCCCATAGTTTTTATCAATTCACATAACTTTTACTCGTAATAATATGTTTGATCTATCAGATTTCAAAGATAAACTTGAACCAAGAATTACAAAGAAAATGACTCAAAATAGTTTACCTGGCATGGCTATTACACTTAGTCAGGATGGGGAGACAGTTTATAGTCAGGGATTTGGTTCTAGAAATTTAGAAAAGTATCTTCCTTACACTCCAGATACCCTAAACGGCTTCGGATCTTGCACCAAATCGTTAACATGTTTGGCAATCATGATGCTTGCTTCTGATGACAAACTATCGGTCCACGACCCAGTATCAAATTATATTGATTTTCGTCTCGGTACAAATGATGATCCAATAACTATACATCATTTAATGTCACACTCCTCAGGTATACCCAATTTGGGCTCAGCTGAGTTAACAATAGGTCCAAGTATACCGTTTGAACTTAACTTCCCTTCCATTCCTTTTGCCGGTAAAAATGATTTCTACAACATGATTAATCAAGCTGGTGGAGAGATTTTCTTCAATCCAGGTGATCATTTTCATTACTTCAACTCGGGATACACAATGTTGCAATTTATTATCGAAAATGTATCTGGAATGGATTATATTGATTTCATTCGAAAAAATATTCTGGATCCTTTAGAGATGAAACGTTCTGGATTCAGGGAAGGTCATGTAAACACAGATGCTAATTGGTCAGTACCTTATACAATGCTACCCAATTCAAATGGTAAATTGGTTGCAACTGTGTCTCGATTTCCATTCAGTGAGTTCCTCCTAGGTCCAGGTGGGTTGATCAGCTCGACAAATGAGATGATGAATTACGTCAATATGATGAGCAGTGGTGGTAAATTCAAGGATGAACTAATATTTGACTCTAAAATGCTTGAGACAATGTATGAATTCCACTACGCAGGTCGAATGCATCCTACTCTATCCAGTTTTGGTGAGAGTGGATACGGATATGGCTGGGGAATAACTAGAAATTTCCTAGGCAATGATATTATCTTACACGGGGGTGGAATCACAGGTGGTGCATCACTAATCGGCTTTCTTAAGGATTCAAACATTGGATTTACAGCAATAGGTAATGCAGATGGGTTCCCGGTTATGGAAGTATTCTCAGCACTAACTTTGCTTTTAGGAAAAGACCCTGAGAAAGAATTACCATTCGTGATTAAGCAAAACCACTATGCTAGATTGTGTGGAGAATATAAGTCATACAACGGTATTTACAATTACAAAGTAACAAACAAGGGAGGAGTACTACATGTTGAGACTGGACCTCCACCTACAAGTATACCAATAATTCCAGCAACTGATGATAATGGACCAATGGAATTTTACTATATCACACCATTCGGGATTAATATGCCAATTACTTTCAGATTTGATGAAAAGGATAAGGCTCATTTTATTGTCGAGAGGAATTCATTGCACAAAATAAATTAATAGTAGACTTGGGTTTGTTTACCTAACGAATTGAATAGAAAATCATTTTTTGTTCTTGTTATAATCAGGCATCACTTTGAACTCGTAATTCCTTATAAAGTCCCAGAGCCAAATCCATAGCATTTTCTAAATCCGCAGTTTGCTCCTTGTCCTTTAATATTGGAATAAGAAGTGTTTTTAGGTTTCTACAAATGGCCTCAACAAATTGAAAACGTACGTCTGGAGGCAGATCATTGATGTCTTTTACTAGCATATTTTCTTTTGTCTGCCACAACGAAATTGCTTGCGAAATAAAACTACGAAGTATATTATGAGATATCCCAACATGTTTAGATAAAAATTTACTCATCTCAGCTGTAATTTCCCTCTGTTCATCTTCCATAACAGTTCTTCGAAAATTGATCATTTTTTCTTTAACTTTTGATTCATCAAGTTGGAAATGGCGAGGTTCAACAGACATTAATCAAAAATATTCTTTTAAAATTTAAAGGGTTTTTGGAAATATAACCAAAAATTATACTTTGCAAATTTCTAATTATACTTTAGATATCTAATCCGTCTTTAAGACCACATTATACTAAACATACCAAATTAAGTTTTTAACGTCTATTTACTGGCATTTTATATTGAAAGTTGATGATTTTCTTGTTGAGAGGTTCATGTCGAAGTATGAACAAGATGTAGAGTTAAATCTAGCTGAGACTTGTGTTGATCCATTCACATTAAACCAGTTATTTGCTTTAACAGATACAGAAGATTTCTTTGATCAGATTAATGACACACAACTTACTTATGGTTATATAGAGGGATCTGATGATATTAGAAAAGGACTTGCTGATTTGTACAAAAATCAGGATGCAGAAAATGTCCTAATCAGCAGTGGAGCAATTGGGGGTAATTTCTTAATTTTTTACAGCCTTGTTGAACCTGGAGATACAGTTATCTCGATCTTTCCTGCATATCAACAACTCTACAGCACGCCAAAATCATTTGGTGCAAATGTTAAACTCTTGAAACTTAAACCCGAAGATGGCTGGTTACCTAATATTGATGAATTAAAAAAATTGATAGATGACAAAACTAAATTGATTGTTATTAATAATCCGCATAATCCAACTGGTGCCATGATTGAAACACCATTGCTGCAACAAATATGTGATATCGCTAATGAAGCGGGGGCATATGTACTGTGTGATGAGGTTTATCGAGGGTTATATATTAATTCCAATGATAAAGTAAGCTCAGTGGTTGATTTATATGACAAAGCAATTGTGACAGGTTCATTCAGCAAATCATTCTCATTAGCTGGAATAAGACTGGGGTGGATAGTTGCAAACAAAGATATTATTGGTAAATTTATGCTTCGACGTGATTATACCACAATAAGTAACGGGATGATTGACGACGCCGTTGGAGCTCTAGCAACAAAACATGTAGATCAGATATTTGAAAGAAATCTGAAAATTGTTAGGATTAATCATCAAATAGTTTCTGAATGGGTTGAAAATGAACCATTAATTGATTGGGTAGCTCCAAGAGCAGGGAGTGTAGCATTCCTTAAACACAATCTCAATGTTTCTTCCGAAGAAATTTGTGTAGATCTAATAAAAGAAAAGAGTACTTTCATGGTACCAGGAAATTGCTTTAATATGGAGGGATACATTAGATTGGGTTACGGATGTAAAACGGAAGTGTTGAAAGAGGGATTAACCAGATTTAAGGAATTTTTAGAAAAATTTAGATAATTTTCACCATATTATCTGACCATACGAATTTCTATTTTAAAAAAATGATTTACTACAAATGATATACTAATTAAGAACAAGATATATTAATTTGAGTATATACTCATTCTTTACGTAATTGATGTGACATTATAATGATTACTGGGTTGAATATTGGATCTGTATCTGTGAAAATGATCGAACTAGATGAAAATGGAGATACATTAAATTTCAAGATAATACCACATAAAGGTCAACCAAAGGAAATTGTAGAAAATTTATATAAAATAACGAACTCTGAATTTTATGGAATATCTGGTCATTTTGGACAATTTTCTGAATCTGAAGCCATAGAAAGGGCTTTAAAACAACTATCAGTTAGTTTTGATGTTATTGTTAGTCTTGGTGGAGAGGCATTTGCAGTTTATCTACTAGAAAATAATCGCATCATCAATGTATTATCTCATAACAGATGCGCTGCTGGGAGTGGTGAATTTCTTCTTCAACAGATTGGAAGATTAAATCTAACTCTCCCAGAGGCTATAGTCAAAGCAAAAAAGGGAAAAAAGATCCGTATTGCATCAAGATGTTCAGTTCATTGTAAATCAGACATTACCCACAAATTAAATCGTCAAGAAGCAATCTTAGAAGATATTCTATACAGTATACATGACAGTATGGTTGGAAAAATTGTGTCCTTACTTACCAAGAGTAATCATAAGGTAAAATCAGTCCTTGTTATAGGTGGATTATCTCAAAATGAAGTGATGGTTGAATTATTACAAAAGAATTTGGACACATCTTCTGTAGAAATATTACCTGAGAGTCCATATTTTGAGGCCTATGGGACCGCATTATTGGTAAAGGATAATCCAGAATTTAAGGAACCCGTAATTTCAATCAAACCCATGTTTCAAACTCTCCCAGTGTTAACTGATGCCAAAAATATGGTGAGAATTATCAATTCAGCTGATACAAAAAGATCTGCAACAAATGGTAGGTTGATTTTGGGAATTGATGGGGGTTCAACAACAACAAAAGTCGCTCTCATAAATTTGGAAACTAAAGAAATTATTGGCTCACATTATACTAGAACTAATGGAGATCCGATAGGGGCAACAAAAGAATGTTTGATCGCACTTGTTGATCAGATAGGAAACGAAAGTGTGGAATTAATTGCAACCACTGGGTCCGCAAGAGATATAATCGGGGCATTTATTGGAACGTCTGCAGTCTACAATGAGATTTCAGCTCATGCAATTGGTGCGTTATCTATTGATAGTGAAGTAGATACAATTTTTGAGATTGGAGGTCAAGATGCAAAATATATATACATTGAAAATCTGTCTCCAGTCGATTATGCAATGAATGCAGCTTGCTCTGCGGGTACTGGTTCCTTCTTGGAGGAAAGTGCACAGGGCGACCTTGATATTTCTGTTCATGATATAGGTGAAATTGCATTAAAAGCACCATCACCAGTAAGATTTAATGCTGAATGTGCAGCATTTATCAACTCAGATATCAGAGGTGCTTTGCAAGAAGGCTACTCAAGAGAGAATATAATCGCGGGTTTGGTAAATTCTATTGTCCATAATTATTTGACCAAAGTCAAAGGACCAAGGAAAGTTGGAAATAAGATATTCTTACAGGGGGGAGTTGCAAAAAATAAGTCTATCGCATATGCGTTTGCCCAAGCTACAGGTAAGCAAATCATTATTCCACCCAATCCTGAACTGATGGGGGCCTTTGGGGTTGCCTTGATGGCTCATGATAAGGTAAAACTTGGTATTCTTGACCCGGAGATACATGTATTAGGAAATTTAATTCAGAATGAAATGGAGACTCTAGATAATTTCGTATGTCGTTCATGTGACAATTATTGCACAATTAATCGATACAGGGTTGGTGAGAGAAAATTCCCATTTGGAGGTAAATGTAGTAAATATGAAAATCAATGGAAAAGCAATGAGAAAATCGAAACAGCTGAAGATTTTGTCGAAATGCGAAATAAAATAATTTTTTCAGTAGCAGATCAACTCCCCACTGAAGAGAAGAGAAGCATCACAATTGGCATCCCTAAAGCATTAACAACTCATTTTTTGTTACCACTATACTATACTTTCCTAAAGAAGCTAGGTTTTGACATAGTAATATCAAGTATAGACGCAGAAGGAGACTTGTATTCAAATGCACCATTTTGTTTTCCTGTACAAGTAGCCCACGGGGCAGTGTTGAACTTAGTTAACTCAAGTAAAGAGTCTCAAAAAAATATTGATTTTATCTTCTTTCCTCAAATTCAAAGAATGCCATATCCTAAAGCTAAACGAAACTCATATTTATGTCCGATAACTCAAGCAAGCCCCTTCATTCTTCAAAAAGCATTTCCAGAGATAAAATTTATTAGCCCTACAATGAACTTCCTTGACGGATACGAAAACTGTAATGCTATGATAGATATCATTGTTGACAAATTTGATTTTCGCAAGGATTTTGTAAAACAAGCTTATCAAAAAGCGGTTAATGAACAATTGAGAATTGAGAACGAAATGAGAATCTTGGGATCCCAAGCTTTAGCAAAGTCAAAAGAAACGAATAGCCCCGCAATTATTTTAGTAGGTAGAAGCTATAATGCATTTCCCAATGAAACTTCACAATCAATTGGTAGAAAACTTGCAAGTAAGGGAATTATAACAATTCCTTACGATTGTTTGGGTGATCAGAAGAATTCTGAAACTTCGTGGTACTTCTCGAATTTAATTCTAGATGCCGCTAGGTTAACTGAAAAACATGATAATTTGTTTTTATTATATATCAGTAACTTCGGTTGCAATATTGATACTTTCACTCAAGAATATCTCAGAAGTGAAATTGGAACTAAACCTTACCTTAAACTCGACATAGATTCTCACACAGCCGATGCTGGGACCCAAACACGCATAGAAGCTTTTCTCGAAATAATCGAAAACTACAGGCCGACAGACATAGCCAAGAATAATTCTCAATTCAAGCCAGCAAAAATTATTAAGGATCAGAACACCTACAAGGTACGTAATTCAGCTGGGGAAATAATGCAATTAAATGATCGGCGAATAAAATACCATTTTCCTGTGTTTTCTAAATATCATAAGGAGACAGTTCCAATGGCTTTTCGATGGATGGGGTATCAAGCCTCTAGCGGAATTGATCTATCAGTCGAACAACTCGACTTGGGTTTACAATTTACATCAGGAAGTGAATGTCTCCCATTTCCAATCCATTTGGGTCAATTATTAACAATCTACGAACAAAAGAAAACAGGAGAATTAATTGGATTCTACATGATACCAGGTGGCGAGCCTTGTGTTATCACAGCTTATTTCGACATACTTGAGAAGTTCATAGAAGAGCATAAAATGGAAGATGTATTTCTTTTTGCTCCACATGAAAGCAATGATTATTACAAAATGAGTAAATTTGGATTGTTCCGGCACTTCCCATTTGCGATTACTTTGGCGGACATAATGATAGAAATCCATAATGTACTTGAAACAGTAGGGAAAAGTGGGAGTGTTATATTATTAAACAAATATTGGGATGAGCTAATGGCTGATACAAGTAATCACAAGTTGTTTCACAAGCGTTTACCAAATTTTATCGATCAGTTAAGCTCGATAGCAATTAAGGATGATCCCAAAAATTACCCAAAAATTGTCGTCACAGGAGATTTCTTTGTTCGCTTTGATCCCCTATTTTTCAAAGGTTTACTCAAAAAATATGCTGATAAAGGTATTATACTCAAACCTGTAGATCTATCTGAACTTTTATTGTATCCAGCGTACGACGATCTGCAGATCTATGGTGAGGATATTAACATAAGTCCAAATACAAAAAGAGGCTTGTTTAAAGCTGCAGTACTGTGTAAAAAGAAGTCAAGTCGAAAATATATTGAGAATTGGATGTCAATAAAGGTTCTTGAAAGATTCGAAAGGAATATTCGAGAGAAATTTGAAAGGTCAGGTCTATTAATTAGCAAAGAGAATAGACTTGGTGAGATAATGAATCATGCCGCGGAGCATATTAGTCCTTCTATTTATGGTGAATCAATATTAACTGTTGGTAAGGCTTCAGAAGCAATGATAGATGGATACCAAGGGATATTGGTGGTGGGTCCATTCAGTTGCTTACCTTTTAGAATTTCAGAATCAATTGTTAAACCAATAAGTCTAGAAAATAATTTTCCATATCTTAGTTATGAAACTGACGGTCGATCTGTTCCACCAACATTTCTACGGCTAGTAGATGTCCATATTCAGCAAGTATTAAGAGAATTCTATAAGGGTAGAGAAGGTTATGAATTTACAAGTTTACCTGTAGTGGAAAATGTGTAATTTAACAAATTATTGGCAGTATTTTTTCGTTTAATTTTATTGAATCAATCTTCAATAGTACTAAGATCACCAGGGTCTTGGCCCAACGCCTGTGCTTTTAGAACCCTTCGCATTATTTTACCAGACCTTGTCTTAGGTAGAGTCTCAACGAAAGTGATCGATTCTGGCATTGCAATTGGACCAAGACCATTTCGAACATGTAATTTGATGTCTGCAGCAAGATCATCTGATCCATTTACACCCTCGTTCAGAATGAGATATGCGTGTATAGCATTTCCCCTCACCTCGTGGGGTAACGCAACAACTGCGGCTTCCGCAACTGCTTTGTGACTTACTATGGCACTTTCTACTTCTGCTGTTCCAAGACGATAACCACTTACTTTGATTACATCATCGAGCCGAGCAATTATCCAGATATACCCATCTTTATCCTTTCTAGCTGAATCTCCTACTTTATACCAACCTTGTTTTTCATAAGCACTGAAATATTCCTGCTTATATCGAGCGTCGTTTTTATAAATCGTTCTTGCCATTCCTGGCCATGGTTGTTTGATAACTAGGATACCTTGTTCTCCAACTGCGACTTGGTTACCCTCTTCATCCACAACATCAGCATCAATTCCAAACAGTGGTAGAGTAGCAGATCCAGGTTTCAGAGGGGTCATTGGATATGGTGATATCATAAAACCTCCTGTCTCGGTTTGCCACCAAGTATCCATAATTGGAAGGCCCTTACCTTTGTTTTTATACGCGCCGCCAACAACATTGTAATACCACTCCCAAGCCGCAGGATTGATAGGTTCACCTACTGTACCTAATAATCGTAATGAGCTTAAGTCATGTTGTTGGACCCACGAGTCTCCAAAGCGCATCAATCCTCGAATAGCAGTTGGACTTGTGTAGAAAATATTGACTCCGTATCTCTCTATTACTTGCCAAGGTCGATCAGGGCTAGGATATGTAGGGGCACCCTCAAATAGGATCGTAGTCGTCCCATTTATGAGAGGAGCATACACGATAAAGCTGTGACCAGTTATCCAGCCAGGGTCAGCCATGCACCAGAAACGATCCTCAGGCTTTATATCGAACACGGCTTTGTGAACATGCGAAATATATAGACTATACCCCCCGTGTGTATGTAGAACACCTTTTGGTACCCCCGTTGTACCTGAGGTGAAAAGAATAAACAACATATCTTCCGCATCCATTACTTCAGTCGGACAGTTGAAAGTCGCAAATGGTTCTTCAAGCAAATCATGATACCAAAAATCATTTTCTGGATCCATTTCAACATCTTGACCTGTTCGTTTGACAGTAATACAACGTTCAATAACAGGAGTGATAGCCATCGCCTCATTGGCAATTTTCTTTAGATCAATTATCTTACCTCTTCTGTAACCTCCGTCAGCGGTGATCAATAATTTACTATCGGCAAGGATAATGCGGTCAGCTAAGGCTGTACTACTGAATCCTGCGTATACAACACTGTGCGCGGCTCCTATCTTAGCACAAGCTAACATAGAAAAAATTAATTCAGGTATTTGTGGCATATAGATCGTAACAATGTCACCCTTTACTATTCCCATTGATTTGATTATATTAGCCATTCGTGAAACTTCACGATTTAAGGCATGATAAGAAAATGTTCTCTTATCACCATTTTCACCTTCCCAAATGAATGCTAACTTGTTTCGAGTAGCAGTATGTAGATGACGGTCAATTGCATTATGCACAATATTGGTTTTAGCACCTACAAACCATTTGTAATACGGAGCGTTTGAATCGTCCAGAACCTTATCCCATTTTTTGTACCAATCAAGGCTTTCTGCTTGTTCGGCCCAGAAAGCTGCAGGATCAGTTATTGACATCTGATATGTTTTCTCATATTCCTTAATGTTGGCGTTGTCAATAACTTCCTGTGATGGATGATATGTTTTTACTTCTACTTGTTTAAGTTCTTCATCACTCATGTTCTCGTCTCTATAAAAATTCAGTATCCTGTACTCTAGAAAGTAGTTTTAAGAACTTTTCACGAAATATTAGAATAAAATAGGAAAAAACAACCTAATAAACTACGATTTTATTTTAATTTGATTTGAAATTTATCTAATTTATGTAGATTCTGCTTTGTGTGTATTTACTCTTAATGCAGCATTTAATGGACATGTTTGAACTGTGCCAGTAAAAGTTAGGATTGAACCTACAACAAGAAAGAGAATTTGAACGATACTATTTAGATCAACAAAATCCAGTGCTGCTAATATTCCGAGTACAAGTAAAATTGGTCCAATTATTAATCGTAATTTGCGATCTAAACCGCCTACATTTTTGCTAATGAATGTCATAGTATATTGTATTTCAAAATAATTTTATTTATATGTTTGTATATACAAATGTTGTATATACATATATTAATTCAAAACATGTATCGGGTTAATATGAATTTTCGGCTAAACATTGATTCATAGATTGAATGATTCTTTTTTAAGATGGCACTATTTTTGGTCTTATATACTATGTTTGTATTTACAATTATTGTAGATACAAGAAGATTGATGTTTTGACTACAATCATTTTTTCGAAAATTAATCTATATCTTGATATCTAAATGGGAAACCGTAATCTATGAGTGATGTTAGATTTTTAGATATTATTGATAGCTGTTTAGCGACTAATACTAGAAAATTAGCCAGAAACATGACCAGAATTTACGATTCTGCTTTGGAAACATCTGGAATTAACATCAATCAACTCGCAATGCTTCTAACAATCCAGGGTCTTATGCAAGAATTATCAACGAAACAGATGACAATTTATCCTAGTTTATCAATAGTAGCCACGAGACTTGGAATGGATAATTCCACTTTGTCAAGGAATCTTAGAACCCTTGAAGATCGTAGCATTGTACTAATTGAACAATCTAAAGAGAGTCGACGTGAAAAAATTATTAAATTAACAGAACAGGGAGTTGATATCGCATTAACTGCATATCCACTTTGGAAGAAAATTCAGGATTTGATTAAAAATAAAATGGGTGAGACTAAATTTTTCTCTCTCCTAGAGGAATTAACCTTTGCGAATGATGTTATGGGTAAAATATTGAAATCAATCGGTGAAGGTTATTCAAATTAAATTGTTAATCTAAGAAGCTTCTTTGTATTAAACTATCCCTACACGCCTTAGCCAGTCATCAATCTGCTCTATTCCTTCTTGTCTTGTTAGGGATTTATTTGCAATTCCTTCAGACATTTTTCTTATCTCGAAAAATATTTTCGCAGGCACATTTTCTCTTTCTTGCAATGTATCTCTGAACATATCAATTGACCGAACAACATTTGCATCTGACTCTTGTTCCATTATGTTTTTCATTAAATCAAATACTTCTGAGATTTCCAATTCATCCCAATTTTTGTCCGGTGACACTAAGGTGTCTGAGGTTTGAATCATCAGCTGGAAATCAACTATTTTGAGGATTTCATTCTCAATAAGATAATCTATTGCATTGTCGAATTCATCACTATTTACAGTAGCTTTTGCTTTTTCTATGGAACTTGATCCACCCTTATCAATCAAGGTAGCAATAATCTTCTGGAAAACATCACCACTCTGAATAATACTCTTGATGAATTTGTTAAATGCATCATCAAACTGAGTAGATTTTGGATCAAATATTTTTAGCATAAGTGGAGTCAATGTCGTGGAAAGATCTGAGGAAGTATCAATTTGACCTCCTCCTCCTCTGGCAAGTTGACCTTGGAGATCTTCCATTTCCTCACGAAACCTCTTGTTCTCAGCCTTGAGAGTAGCCATGGATTCTGTTTCGAGGGATTGTTCTAAATTCTCAAGAACTCCTTTTTTATCACTCAAAGTGGTAGTTATGTTTGCAAGTTCTTCTTTTGTTTTGGATAATTCGGATCTGAGAGCTACTATATCTTGATTTTGCAATTGATAATCTTCCACAGATTTATCTAACAAACCTTTCAATTCCCCAACTCGCATTTGTAGAGTCTGCACTTCGAATTCTTTTGCTTTGTAGCGTTCTCTCCATGCAAAGACACTATCTGATTCTTCACCCAATGGATTAACCATATATTTGCGTCACCACTTATCTCAGATAATTACAATCCCTTATAGCTTTAAATTTTGAGAAGAATATTTCGAATAAAATCCTAATGAGATTAAAATTCGTCACATTTAAGTGGATTTGATTTCTTCCTCTTTGCTAAAGTATAGGACCAGCATTACTGGTATTAATGTTATTAAATTAAAAATAATATTCAATTCAAAGTCAGCTAGATATGAAATAATTGAATCTCCAACAAACCATGCGAGTGCAGCACCCCCAATCCAATTTCGTGATTTGTCTTCGTAGTTCAGAGCTAGGTACATCCAAAAAATTGCGATTATCCATAATAAACTACCCATGACCCCAATGAGTACACGAATGATAGATAGACCCTCATCCGATAAATCAGAATACTCTACATTAGAGCTGAAAGCCACTATGAATCTTGTTACTTCTTCTGGGAAGAACACGGCTCCTAACCAGAAAATATCACCCATCAATCCAAAAAGGAATGCAATTATTAGTAGAGGTGTATTTTGTCTCATGCTGTAATTTATATCTTATTTCCAAATTAAAAATATATAGTTCCAAATTTGGAATATGATTGGTTTTTCTTTCTAACTATCACATTTGGCATTTATGAATATTATATGTTATACGAGTCTTTCCATTTCTTTCCTCAATCGAGTATATTTTTTACTTTTTCGTAATCTGTTATTTGGGGAAATAAAATTCTAAATGTGGTGCCTGAATTAACTTCAGTCTCTATGATTAAACCCGCTTGATGTCCTTGGATAATACCTTGAACCACTGATAATCCTAACCCACTCCCTTGGGTTTTTGAGGAATAAAATGGATCAAATATTTTTTTGACAATCTTATCATCCATGCCACATCCATCATCTGAGATACATAAACAAGAATAGAAGGAAGATTTTAAAGGCTGAAAAATCATCTGACCACTTTCTTGATTCAGGAGCTCATTAACTACATGAGTTGTGGCAACTAATATTGTCCCTTCTTCAGTTACTGCCTCTATTGCATTATTAAGAAAATTGATAATTAATTGTCTTAC
>JAAFKL010000084.1 GCA_021399405.1 Candidatus Heimdallarchaeota archaeon
AATATTCCACTTTCTGTTTCTATACCAAGTGTAGAATAATCAAATCCTGCTATCTCCATATAATTTCTAGCAATTTCTACCGAATAATTTCTATGTAATATTGTTTCATCAAATCCAATTGTGGAATCTGGCATCGCACTTGTTGCTTTTGTTGCTAATCCTTCCCAGATTACATTTACAATGAATTCCCTATCTATAATATGCGACATGGCCTTTCTTACTAACAATGAATCATCATATTTTTCTTGGATTGATGCAATTTCATTTCCTGGAATAGCTCCTCCCGTTCCGAAATATGGATTTAAGTGATTGAGTGATAATTCAATATGTGCAGGGTCAGCCACAATTTCCTCACTAACTCCACCAATATCAGACAATTCGGTTATTCCAGGTACATATTGACTGTCTAAAATATCGATTGTTCCATTCTTTAGAGAAGCAATTGCCTCTCCCTTATCTGCAATTTTTTTGAACACAAGTTTATCTGTTTGTATATTTTCTGCATCATAATAATATGGGTTAGCCTCTAATGTTACTAATCCCTTAATAACGTCTATATTCTGAATCATAAAAGGTCCAGAACTTACAGCATCTAATCCTTCAGTATCATCCCATATACAATCAATTTCTACACCTTGCAAACATCGATTATATCTTTTCTCAAAGAACTGTTCTTCAATAATCGGAAAGGAAAGAAGGGTATATGGAAATGCAAACGATTTTAGAAGTGTAAATTCAACCGTTTGATTATTGATAATATTGATTGAATTGTTATCCAAGAAGCCGACAAACGAATCATAGAAGTTAGTATTTATCGCAGGAGCTAATGCTACATGGAAACTAAACTCAACGTCATTTATGGTTAGTCCGTGTCCATTACTAAACTTTAGATTATTTTTCAAAGAAAAGGTGAATGTAAGCCCATCTGCACTAATGGTAGGCATAGTGTTGGCTAAATCTTCTTCCCAATCATGATTGGTTGAACTCCTCTTAAGCAATGAACTATAAACCGCACCGGTCCATTGCTTAGTAGCATAAGAGTTTGCAGTATAAATCGAATACTCATCAAAATCATATGGAAGTGCGTAAATAATCGTCTCCTTTGTCTCAGAAAGTGTAATAGGACTAACTTTAATGGGTGTTTGAAGAAATCCAACAATAAGAATACTTATGATAAAATAAAAAATCTTAGTCAAATCGCTTCCTCTTTCAATTCTATCCCTATTAATATTTCATGTAAAATTATTTAAATTATATGAAGAAAATTATTCCATTATACTGAAATTTTATTTCTTCCGTCTATTGTACACATAGTATGAAATTATCCCAATAAATCCTGCACCTAGTGTGACAAACATCCCTCCACCTGGAAAATCAAGAATTCCCTCAGAATTTGGAATCGCTGGAATATTTGAAAGGAAACTCAGTTTCCTGACCTGAGACCAATCTTGTTGTGATATAGATAATAATAACGAATCTATTCCCACGACATTATCATTGAAGCCCCAATGAGATTGGAGATGCAAAACTGGAAGCACTGGAATATTATCGTATAAAGCTTGTTGAACCTCTTTCACTTTTTCAATTCGCGCCTCAAAATCTAGTTCACCAAGATAATCTCTAATTAGTGCTGCTACAACTGTTTTATCTTCATTTATATCAAAATTGTAAATATTATAACAATTCCCAGTATCACATCTTCCCGAAGCATCATATAATGATTTTGGGTTCCAATCGATTGCCCATGTATAGCCAACAGCAAAAATATCAAAACCCCCATCCTCATAACTGGGGGGAAGTGGAAATTCGGGATTATTTTCGATATCTCCATATCCAAACGTTCTCGGTATAATTTCTAGCCATCCTGTAGATACTTGTTCTTTTACTCCTATTCCGATCTTTGGTAATTCCAACGCATAATTGTAATGCCATTGATTTCTAGCAGGTGCGGTGCTAGGTGCTAACATCGTGATTTCAAAGAAATTACGTTCGAAAGTGCTATTTTCTGCTTCGGCACCGAGGGTTGAATAATCAAATCCTGCCATCTCCATATATTTTCTAGCAACATCGATAGAATAATTTCTATGTAATATTGTTTCATCAAAGCCTATGGCTGATGCGGGCATTGCAGTTACCGCTTCTTTTGCTAGTCCTTCCCAGATTGCTTCTACAGCAAATGTTCTTTCTACAATATGCGACATTGCCTTTCTTACTAACAACGAATCATCATATCTTTCTTGATTTGTTACTAAATTGTTTCCAGGTATTGCTTCTCCCGTCCCATAATAGGGATTTAAGTGATTTAGTGATAACTCTAAATGACTAAGATCCGTCACAAATTCTTCCCTAATACCCGTAAGCTCATCAAACACATCTATCCCAGGCCAGTAATTTGTGTCTAAAATATCGATTTTTCCGTTACCAAGATTTTCAATTGCGATATCCTTATCTGCAATTTTTTTGAAAACAATATTATCTGTGTACATATTTTCTGCCCCATAATAATATGGGTTTGCCTCTAATGTTACAATTTCATCTATATTATCTATGCTCTGAATCATAAAAGGTCCAGAACTTACTGCATCTAATCCATCTGCATTATTCCATAAACAATCAATTTCAATCCCTCGTAAACATCGATCAAATCTAGTCTCAAAGAACTTTTTCTCAACTATAGGGAAGGATAGCAAGGTATATGGGAATGCAAACGGTTTTAGAAGTGTAAATTCAACCGTGTTACTATTGACAATATTTATTGAATCATTATTTAAGAAGTCTGCAAGGGTATCAAAGAAAACTGTATCATAGAAGTTTCTATTAATCGCAGGAGTTAAAGCAACATGAAAACTAAACTCGACATCAGTAGTGTTCAGCATATTTCCATTACTAAACCTCAAATCATTTTTCAAAGTAAAAGAAAATGTAAGTCCATCTGCACTTATTGTAGGCATAATTTTAGCTAAATCTGTCTCCCAATCATGATTTGTTGAACTCCTCTTTAATAATGATCCATAAACAGCTCCCACCCATTGATCAGTTGCATAAGAGTCGGCAGTAAAAATTGAATATTCATCAAAATCATAGGGTAAGGCGTATGTTATGGTCTCACCTAATTGATCGGTATCCAGTGAGGTTCCAGTATTTAAGTTATGCAAACTTGAAGATATAATAATCAAAATAATAATAGATGTGAATTTACGCATATAGAATCTTCCCAAAACTTAGAAACAAACGAATACTAGGCTGAAATTTATATAACTTTGTCTACACTCCTCCAGTCAAATTTTTACAATTATATCTCTTATATACAAAAAACAAATAACCAAGGTAAAATGAAAATTATTGTTTAGTGATGGGTAAAGAATATTTTCTCAAGAAAATGATCACTTTTCATTGTAAAAGAGGTCACCCTAGTTGTGATCGCTGTAAGGAACTATATGATGAGGGACCAAAATATTGTATTTTAGAAATCCCTCGAGATACAGGTATGGTGTCGAGACCAGTCGCTGTGATAAAAAGAGGGGGAACTGATGTATTTATTGAATATGAATTTCACAAATGCTTCAAAACAAGACAAGAAGCACTCGATGCATCAGTAAATTTGAAAATAATTTTTACAGATATTGATTAATAAGAATCTATGAATGTCACTTCATTAATCGGTTTTTGTACCATTCTGGCATTACATATCCTAGATATGCGAAATATGCTGCCACACCGCTAGAAATCCATCCCAAATAATAAAATGGAGTATAACCCTTATCTCTAATTTGCCCATATACAAGATCGATAATAAAAAATAGAAAAACTGCTATTGCTGCAATAGCAAACCTCGAAATCAGTTTGAAACCTGTTTTGGGTATCTTATCTTCTGCATTTCTTGCCTCTTCTCGACTTAATCGTAATAAATATCCATAAAGTGTGAATGTCAAGAATATATGCCAAATTAAAGCAAGTAAGATACTATCATAAACTGCTTCATCAAATGATATATTAGGGATTACAAGGCCTAGTGTGATTCCATTAAGAAATAGCATAACATATGCAAACCTTGATTTTTCACCCAGAAAAATACGTTTGAAGAAAATGATTACAAAGCCATTTGACATTATTGTGAAACAATAGGCAATAACAATGGTGAATCCTGATATATTCTTTTCTTCTTGTGTGTATGAAGAATAATACTGAATTGCCTTACCTATCCCACTAATTGTGACTGAGAGTGAGAGAGATAATATACCAAGGAATAAAATTAAAATTGAAGTATCCTGTCTTTGTTTATATTTGGTCCATAGGAGCCAAGAGATGGTTAACATTGACAAGGCAACCAGAGGTTCAATAATTACAGCTAAAATAGGAATTCCATTTGAAGTTTGATCTAACATTTTTACCACTACCATAAACTCTTCTGCATTTTCTTTGATGCTACACTTTTCGAAATTTCTTTCTTCCAATCTGCGATAATTCTTTCAAACACACTGTTGAACAAGTCGTCTAATGCATTGGTTACTACTGACATTGGAGATTTGTTCTGAAGAATTAAAGATATCTCTGCACGTGATCTATCAAGAAGTAATGAGATGTCTTCGTCTGAAAGGTTTGTTGCCATTTCTGATACTAATACAACTGCATAATCGTCAGTTGTCGATATTGAGACGCGATTAGACTCTGTTACGAAATCTTTAACCTCCCCTACCTCAACTTCGACAAGAAATCTCATTAAGGCAGTTAACATACCTGAAAATAGAGTTTGGGCTTCTTCAGATGTTTTATTAACATGCTCCGGTTCATAAATAAACAAGGGCATTCCAGCTCTTGTTATAATGTACAATGCTTTAAACATCAGTAGCTTAAGCAACCGAATATTTTATTTGATTTAACCTTTATCAAATAGCATGGGCAAAACGTGTCAGT
>JAAFKL010000419.1 GCA_021399405.1 Candidatus Heimdallarchaeota archaeon
CATAATTATGTAAAACAATCAATGAATCTAGCCTCATTTATTATTGGTTGTTTTAAAGAGGATGTCAATATTTTCAAATCTTCTCTGGAAGACATAATAATTGAACCTCAAAGATCTCAATTAATTTCTGAATTCCCAACTCTCAAAAAGATCGCAATGGATAACAAAGCAATTGGTTTTTCCATCTCTGGAGCTGGGCCGACCATGTTTGCTCTGTGTGAATCATTAGATCAAGCTAATTCCATTAGTTCCAAATTTAATGATCGCGAATTAATTCTCAAACATAAATTGGATACATGGGTAACTGAAATTGATAAGAATGGGGCTTTTGTAGTCCAAGGTGAATGAATAATTGAAATTCAGAAGTACTCGAGATAATGAATTGACTACCTCCTTCTCGGAAGCCCTTTTGCAAGGATTAGCAAGTGATGGCGGTCTATTTGTTCCCCAACAATTTCCTAACTATCAATTAAATGATTTTATGGAATTGGGTAGTTTATCAGAAATCGCATTTCGTTTTCTCCAACCATTTTTCTGCGATGATCAGTTGGAGGTCCATCTACATTCAATCTGTGAAAATTCATTCACTTTTGAAACTCCATTGAATTATATAGATAATAATAATGCAATACTAGAATTATTTCATGGTCCTACGGGTGCTTTCAAAGATGTGGGGGCAAGATTCCTTGCTCAATGTTTTGGTAAAATGGATGGTGAACTCACAATTTTGGTAGCTACATCAGGAGATACAGGTAGTGCCGTTGGTGCAGCTTTCCATCAAGTACCAGGTGTAAAAGTGTATATCCTTTATCCTAAAGGAATGATCTCTGATTTTCAAGAGACACAACTAACTTGCTGGGGAGATAATATTACATCCTTAAGAGTTGACAGTGATTTTGATGCTTGTCAAAAACTGGTAAAAGAAGCATTTTCAGATGAACAGTTTAAATCTAAACATAATTTGACATCTGCTAATTCTATAAATATTGGAAGATTGCTTCCTCAATGTGTATATTATGTATATTCAAGTATTTCATATTACAAGCAGCATCAAAAATCAGCCACATTCGTGATTCCAACTGGAAATATGGGAAATTCTATAGCTGCAATTTGGGTCAAGGAAATGGGATTTCCAATTGAAAAAATTGTTCTTGCTTGTAATGAAAATGATACGATTGTTGATTATATTCAAACTAATGAATTTTCACCAAAGCCGTCAATTCGTACGCTGGCTAACGCAATGGATGTTGGTAATCCTAGCAACCTCGAACGTTTTATCGATTTAAAATTAAAATCAGATCATCGAATTGATTATATTACAGCGAAATCTGTGTCGGACAATGAAATCAGAAGTGCTATTAAAAAAGTGCATGAAGAATTTAACCAAATCATCTGTCCTCATACTGCAACAGCATTTGATTGTATGAGGAATTTTGATGTTAAGGATTGTATTATTGTTTCAACTGCACACCCATCAAAATTCAAAGAAGTAGTTGAACCCATAATAAAAGGTGAGGTTTCAATCCCATCAAATCTCGGAAAATTTATTGGCAAATCAAAAACATATATTGACTTGAAAGCTGATTTGAAGGGAATAATGGCACTGTTGGACAATAATAAATAACATAAATATATTTCAAATGAAATAAATAATTCTAATTTTTTTTGATTTAAGAATTTAAAAATTATTAATAATTAGGGTTATAATTACCTTGAAGTTTTATAGATAAATCGTTCCCAAGTTGCAGAAGTTGGTATTTGTGGGTTGAGCTCATTTCTGAGTCGTATCGATTCAACGGTTTTATCCAGTAGATGAGGTGGTACATCATCAAACCGTTCAAATTGGTATCCAAAGAAACCTCTACCAGCTGTTGCACCTCTGATATCGTCTGCTAAATCCAATGTCTCAATTGTGGGTATGATTGCCTTAAGGACAGTTGCTCCACCCTTTTCCTCAATATTTTGGATGATTCCTCTTCTTTGGCTAAGTAATCCCGTAATTGCTCCTACATAATCAGCAGGCATCTTGATCTCAATCTTGGTCATTGGTTCGAGTAATCTTGGTTGAGCAGAAAGGTAACATAGATTACATGCTGATGACATCATTGAAACAATTTCAGTGACACCTGTGTGTGCAGGATCTACGTGCACAGTAGCATCAGTTATTATGAACACAGTATTCTGCAACGGCTCTCCTGCTAATGTGGCCTTCCTAGTGAATGTTCTCCAAGCTTGAATTATAAACTCTTTAATCCTATCTAATCTCTGAACTCCTTTAGAGTCCTCCATCAATATATTTGTCTCACTGTGAGCCCAGTAACCTCTAGAGAATTTATTATCCCATTCTCCATCAGTGGCTTCGGAAATAACTTTTGCCCGTTCTTTCCTTTCCATATACGGGGAAACTTTTTCTTCACGTAATGCTATAGCCAAGCTTTCTGGAATTTGGTCGAGATGAAGTGTAATTCTATTATGACCATTATTTGATTTAGTTGTAAATGTAGCTGATTTCTTTGAAATTGTCTCTCTATGTACAATCACTGGATCGGATACATTCAATGGAACTTGTTCATCAATTCTAGAAATTAGAATATCTATCTGAAGTGGATCAATACCTTGAAGCACAATCTTTTTGGTCTTTACATCCAATTCATAGCTTGCAGTAGGATCTGCCATGATCCAAGTGCTTACAACTTCCCCTAATTTGGAAAGATCTGCAGCTTTCTTTGGTGAAATTGCACGTGAAACTACAGGTTCTGCAGCATATGAGATCTTATCAAAACCTTCAACTTCAAACCCATCACGATAGAAACTTTCTCCTGCTGGGCATACAAAACCAAAAATTGCGAATAAATTACCTGCTGGAATCTCAGGAACTTCAAGAATATCTGTAATTTCCATTACTCCTAATCTTTTGATTCTCTGCTTTTGTCTTCTGTTAACCAGATACATAACATCATCTTTTCTCAGAGTACCACTGAATACTCGACCAATCAATGTAGGTCTCTTGGTTCTGGGATCAATGAAAATTTTGGTAATCATTCCAAGTAGTGGTCCATCTGGATCACAAGCGAGTAATGCTTTACCAGCTTCTGATTCCAAATCGCCTTTCCAAATTGCAGGAATTTTGTATCTTTGTGAGATACCAGGGTGTGGAATATGTTGAATAACCATTCTTAGTAATGCATCGTCAAGTGGTAAGTTATCACGTAACCATTGTTTATCGTCTTCGTCATATTTTCTGAAGACATCGGCAGGTTTCAAACCTTTTTGTTTTAGAATTTCAACAGTAAAGGCCCATCCATCTTTTGCAGAACCAACTGCAATAGAATTTTTAGCAAAAGAAATCATCCATGCTTTTTTAGCACCCTCAGGTGCAAGTTTTTTGATTAAATTGTTAACTTGTGAAACAATAATGTCAAGTTTTCCAAACACATCCTCTGGATCCAAACGAAGTTCAGAGATGAGCCGATCTACTTTGTTAATGAATAAAACTGGTTTACACCTTTCTTCACCAACAGATAATTGAATGTTTGTCTCTGTTTGCGTCATCATGCCTTCAAGTGCGTCGACTAGAATAACTGCTCCATCTGATCCTCTAAGTGCACGGGATACTTCTCCTGTAAAACTCAAGTGGCCTGGAGTATCGTTGATTTGGAAGAGGTAGGTTTCTTCTTTTTCATTACCGTCTTCATCTGTGGTGGTATATTCGTAGCTTAGAATAACCACAGTTGTGAAAATAGTAATACCTCTTTCTTGCTCTTCTTCATCGGAATCAGTCATTCGCTTCTCACCAGCAGTTTCTGCCGACATTAAACCTGCTTTTGCAAGCAGATAATCAGCAGTTGTTGATTTTCCATGATCAATATGTGCGGATATAGAGAAAATTCGTCTAAGTTCCTTGGGATGTGTCATTATGAGATTTCGGATCTCTTCAGCGTTCTTGACTTTCAATTAGATTCACCTAACTCTTCAAACGAGCTATTTCTTAAAGAATTCAATTTCCTGTTGTTTGTGATATATATAACAAAAATGGTAG
>JAAFKL010000085.1 GCA_021399405.1 Candidatus Heimdallarchaeota archaeon
AATTCTTCATATTTATGGCATTAACTCATTCTCTATTTTGTGACCTTCATCTTTGATTAGCTTCTTCACTTTCTTAAAATTAATATCTTTATTAGTAAAATCCAAAACTAAGGTTTTTGAATCAGCATTACCATCAACTGATATAACTCCGGGGAGCTTTTCCAGACTTTCTTTTAAGCCATTTATACATCCTCGACAATGTATTGTCGGTATTGAATAGGTAATTTGATGAGTTCTTATTTCGTTAGAACTTCGTTCTTCTAATGTTTGGCTTGAAGCTCTTTTCCCTTTTTGTGGAATTAGTTTTCCTCCATATGAATTTAAGAGTACAGTTGTTACACTCGCAGCCATAGCTATCATTGCAAAAACAGGGTGAACAAGGCCAGTCATTGCTAGGGGTACTCCAATTCCATTGAAGGTAAAGGCAAGGAGAACATTTTGTTTAGTTTTGCTAAAACTAGATTTTCCAACATGATAGGCATCAATCACTCCCATTAAATTATTATTAACCAAAATTACATCAGCTGCTTCAATTGCGATATCTGTCCCAGAATTAAAGGCAATTCCAACATCTGCCTGCATTAGGGCAGGTGCGTCATTAATGCCATCACCAACCATTTCCACTCTGGTGCCATTTTTTTGTAATTCACGAATTTTTTCAGCTTTTTCTTGAGGTAACAATTCTGTCAAAATTTTTGAAATTCCAACTTCTGATGCAATATACTCCGCAGTAAGTTTACTGTCACCGGTGATTAAGACAGGTTCGATTCCAATGGCTTTCATCTCCTTTATAGCTTCTTTTGCATCATATTTAATGGTGTCTGCAATAGCTATCAAGCCTAATAGCTTTTTATTTTCAGCTACACCTATCACAGTCCATCCCTTTCTTTCCATATCCATTATCTGATCACTCACAGCTAGAATATCAATCATCTCTGTTTTCAGGAACTTAGGACTCCCGAGAATAATCTTTGCTTGGTTTATCAAAGCTGTAACTCCTGAACCTGAAATTACTTGAAAATCATCCACAACAATATCATGAAAATCATAATTTTGCAACTCGGCAAATTTGATAATTGCATGGGCTAATGGGTGTTCAGAGTTCATTTCTGTAGCAGCAGCGATTGTGATTAACGTCGATTCGTTAGTTTCCTGTATGGGAATAATTTGGACTACGGATGGTTTACCTTCTGTTATCGTTCCAGTTTTATCTAGAGCAATGATTGACACATCTTTGAAAACTTGAAACGCTTCTCCAGATCTCATCAATATTCCCTTTTGAGCAGCAATACCTCCACCTCGGATCATTGCCAAAGGTGTCGCCATTCCTAATGCACAAGGGTAACCCAGTACTAAAACCGCAAGAGTAGCAAAAATAGCTCGATTAAAATTAGCTTCACCAACAACAACCCAAGCACCAAAAGTCCAAAGGAAAAATGAAATGGCCGCTGCCCAAAGTATTGCTGGTACAAAATATTGTAGTACTCGGTCCACTGATTGCAATATCCCAGGTTTTAATGATCTTGCCTCTAATATGGAATTAGCGACTTGCTGAAGAAAACTTTCTTCTCCAATTTTAGTAACTTGAATTATTAGTGTTCCAAATTGATTGATGGATCCACCAATCACTTCACTACCCACTGTTTTTGTTATTGGGATCGATTCACCAGTAACTAAACTCTGATCAACCGAAGAATTCCCATCAATTATTTTCCCATCCACAGGTATGTTTTCCCCCGGTCTTACCCTTACATGATCTCCAATTTTAACTTCCTTAATGGGCAATAGTCTCTCTTTTCCATTAACAACTACACGTGCCTCGGGAGGTTGTAATTGCATTAAATTCATTATTGCCCTTGAACTTTTAGTTCGAACAAGAAGTGAAACATATCCTGATAGTATATGATATGCTGTAATGAAAATAGCTGCTCCCATAAAATCTGCCATTGGCCAAGGGGTGATATAGAAACCGATTAACCCCCCTATTAATCCTCCAAATGCTCCAAATTCCATTAATACATGTTGATTAAGAATACCACGTCTTAGAGATGCAATTGCCATTTTTAGGATAGGTCTTCCAACTACAAAGATCATACCTAGGGTGAAAGTTAACATGACCCATTTGAACCAGTCTTGGCTGTTTCCTGTCCAATTTAAGAGCATAAAAATAAATGCGAAAGTAGTAACTACTGCAGCTTTGAATAATTCTCTCTCTGCATATTTCAATTCCTCTTGTTCCTCTTCAAATGTTCTTATCTTCTTAGGGTCCCTTACAGTATAGCCCAAACTTACCATTGTCTCATCTAGTTTAGTTTCAGAAATAATATCGGCATTGTATTCAATTAATGCTTCTTCATGAGATTATAAGCAAATTATTAATAAATTTCTTTAGGTGAGTTACTATCTTTATTACACTCATCTACAAACTCAACAATGCTTTCTGCAATCTCGATTAAGATTACGTATTTCATTTCATATTTTCTGTATTTGAAAATATCATTTGAATGCGTAATCATTCTCTAAGTGATAGATCGATATTCTGGTGATTGACAGGATCTAAAGTGAAGATTCCAACTTGTACTTTAAAAATAGATTCGAATCACCAAGATATATAAAATATCGATAATTAGAATGATACTATTATTTTATATGTACATGTTTGCCTATAACTTCTATAAATACCCCTCTAAAGCTACTTTTATTCAGACTCACTTTATAAAAAGAATCGTAATTAACTACAAATCGTAGGAGTTTTGTACTTCTTAAATAAAGTGATAATATGAATATAAACAAGCAGAACATCTCATTGACAAGTATTAGCCTATTTATGCTTTTTGTCATCACTATTGGTAGTTCTATCCCACAATCGGTAGCAACTTCACATGATGTTTTTATCCCTGAAGTTACTGTTTCAGTAACTGCAATCTCCAAACAAGCAAATGAGTCCATCTGGATGCTACCTGGACCTAGATCATTAGATCCTGCACTATTTGGAACTCCAGCAGATCCTCTCAAAACAAATTGGCTACCTGTTTCTATGCGAAATACCACACAGGACGGAACTGCCTTCACAACAACTGCGGGAATGACTCCATTTTCGAATAACACTAAATCAATCACCGGTAACTTAAGTCTGAGTGTTAAAGATGTAACCGAATTGGATAGTATGACTTCATTAGACGAAGCATCTGTCGATGTTAATTTCACTGGTCCAATGGGGATAAATACCTACCGAATTGTACTAAAGCAACTTCTACCTGTTGGACCCGATCATCGTTTCTTTGGTGGTGTTGGTTCAAACATATACATGCATGGTGAGACAGAAATCGGAACTCCATTAATGCCAGCATCGATTTCATATGTTACACTCTGGGGAGTCGCTGATCTGTACATTAATGATTCACTTGTAGATTCCATGCGAGTACTACATATCATGGTTTCGCAGAGAATGAGAACTCCTGATTTTCAATTAGGGTTTGGTGTAGCTAATCCTGATGAAATTGAAATCCATGTAATTATGCCTAACACTAAGGTAAACATGACAACTGGACCTTTTGATGATGCAGTTCCCACACAATTCACCCTCCCCAATGGTATGGATCAACCGTTTTTACATGTCAATTTCTACAATATGGTTATAGAAAGATCAGTTCCAACTGTAACTGGAGATGGAACCACTACTGTTACAACTACTATCGTACAAACAAGTACAACAACAGTTGGCGATGGAGATACAAACACAGATGACACACCCGGTTTTGTTGGTTATCTTACAATCGTTTCGTTTTTCATCGCATTACCCATCTATAACCACTACAGACGCCGAAAATAAGTAGTTAGTTTTAAAGTAAATCACAAGTAACATCGAAAAGTAAATTTAAGGATTTTCTTTTCTCAAGTCGATTTATATAAACAAATTATTAATAAATTCGAGTGCACGGTAATAATTGTTGACGGAAGCAGATATTCTTACACTTTATCGAAATATACGTCGAAAGAAAATAGTCGCTAGTTTTCTGATCTTTATTCTTCTTTCAACTTTATTGTATATGTCCATAATTCTTGAAAAAAAGACAGCGATAAACAACAATATCACAAATTTACCTTATTATGGTCTTGTTGTAGATTTTACACTAATGAATACAAATAATGAGAGTTATAACCTTTTTCAGGATCAAGGTAAAATTCGTTTGGTTAATTTTTTCTATACAAAGTGTCCTGGGGATCAAGGGTGCTCTCTCTTAACCTTAAAGCTTTCTCAAGTATTCGCTAAAGTCAGACAAAATGAGCTCCTCGACAAAATTCGTTTCATATCTATAGATTTCGATTATATAAATGATACTATTCAGGATTTGAGCGAATATGCGAATCGATACACTGCGGATACTGAGAATTGGCAATTCCTATTTGGTAATAAAACAGAAATTGATCAGGTTACGAATGATTGGGGTTTTTATTTTGAGTTAACGGCAAACATTACCTCAACTCTCACCCTGAATCATCACCCAGGTGAAGGGTTTGATCCATACGAACACACTTTCGTTGTTTACATCATTGATGAAAACAATAACATTAGACAATTTTTATTGGGTAATAGTTGGCAAATCGACGAAGCATGGAAGAGTCTTTCGTTCCTTGTGGATAATGGGGAATCAGAAACGCCCAAGTAAGAGTTTTCACTAGTTTTAAAAGTTGAATTAATAATCTAAATCCAGAAGGAATATAACACCGAAAGTAAGGTAACCGATGTTTTTTAATTTGCTGAAATTTTACTTTTTTGGACAATGATAACATATAACACCAAATTGATAATGAATAAAACTTGGTACTTTCCTTTCAGAATAAAAATATTTTCGAAATATTAGGGTGAGTAATAATAATTTTATTTATGAATTTTTTGACAGATTTAAATATTAGAAAAAAGAAGGAAAGTTACCTATTAAGGAGAAAAAAAAATGAAAAAAGTATTTACATTAGTTTTAATTACATTATTCATCGGTATTGCGGTGACCTTCACAGCAACAACTGTGCATGCTGTCCCTGTAGCAGGTACGGAGTGTGACGACCCAACAACTGAAGTTACAATCAGAGCCCAAACTGGTATTCAATTTGAAAAGAATAAGATTGAGGTTCCACGAGCAACTTGTGTTAAAATTACTCTAATCAATGAAGATGCAGATCTCAACCACGATTTTACTATCAATGGTAAAACGGGTGATAACGGTATTGAGGAAGTATATATCCTAGTAAACGGTGGCGAAACAAATAGTTTCAATGTAACTACACCCGATGCTGATGTAACATTTGATTTCTATTGTTCTGTTCCGGGTCATCGTTCCAGTGGAATGGAAGGATCATTTGTTGTAGGTGAAGGTTCATCAGAAGATGATTCTCCTGGTTTTAGCGTTTGGTTAAGTTTCACAGCTTTCCTAGCATCAGTTATTTTAATACGCAGAATTAGAAAATAAAACTGGCAACAAAAATTCTTAATTTCCTTTTTTTCAAATGTATTTCTATAAAATCAGATATTAATCACTAAATTAAATCTTTAATTTTTTCATTATCACTTTGAAGTGAAATACGTTCCTTGTACTTCAGAAGAGTTTGATCTAGACAAATAAAGACCTATATGGTTAATCTGAATGCTGAAAATAACATAGAAATATGTAATAAATATCAGATGAACGGAAAAACCCATATAATTGTTTAAGAACTTTTTCTTTTTCAAGAACGAGTTTTGGCACCAAATCCCCTTATCCGTAAGTGTGATGTATAGCTTCTTAAAATGCAAAGTATAGAAGTAACTCAATAAACTCTTTATGAGCTCGGATTTTTAATCACAAATCGAGAGTAGGATGTGTATATCAATTAAGTTCATAAAATCACGTCAAAACGACACATCCCCTTACCTGGTACGACAACTTGTTATGAATATGAATTCACTAAATATCTAGCTGATATTCTTGTGCATAATTTATCAGATTGTTTACACGATGGAGTAAATGACTATTTTCTTCAGGAATGGGAGGATTTGAACTCGATCGTTTGGTTTTCTTAACCGAAAGTTTGTAATCTCTGAAATAAATCTTTACCAATGCTCTTGCTAAAGATAATGGTTTCATTATGAGTTCAACAGCTAATTCATCTGCTTTAAGTTCGTTTTTCTGCCAAATCAGATTCTTTTTCGATTTAAATAATGGGATGAAGAAGAATATTGAACTTATAAATGTTAAAACGTTAGAGTATATACTATGATATTCTTTAATATGAGCGTATTCATGTGCTAGTATTGCCTCAAGTTCATCATCATTAACTAAATCAATAAGAGCGGTAGTAATTATTATTTCATTTACTAATTTTAGTTTTAAACGACTTATTCTAAATAATGAATATGCCATCGCATCTGGTTTTTCATCAATAATTACATGTATTCTACATTTTTTCAACCAAGAATTAGTTGAAATTAATTTTTCGATTCTTTTTATATACTTTCCATTGATGGGTTCTGTTAACCCCTTAGATATCAATGAAAGAATAGATTGGGATTGAATTAAAGATATCAAGAGCACGATGCTGTATAAAATGAGCATAAAAAAGGAAAGGTAATCAAATTTAAGAAATCCGAATGAAAAAAATATATTGTGGGATTTTTCCATTATCGAATGAAAGTGAAATAAGAACCATAAGGACTGATTCTTGTGAATCACGAAGAAAATCATACATATCAAATTAGTTCCCATCAACGCATAGTTGGCTGAAACAAATAAATAAAACCGTGGGGATGCATTTGAAATGTTTTTTACCAACTTTAATGAAATTATAGATATTAAAAAAAATAACGAACAAGAAACAAATATAACTTGGCTAAACAATACATCCATACAATCATCCCTTAAAGATCCAGCTTATCGAATATCGTTTGGATTTCATCATCAGTTATCTCAGTATCTAAAATCTCGCCTAAATGTCTTATACCTGAAGATCCAAATTTAAAAAAAAGGCTACGTAGTAATCTTGACACTTCTTGTCGATGAGCGTTTTTGGAAATTGTAAACAATTTTTGATTCCGCTTGTCTGCATTACTTATTTCAGATTTAATCATCCCATCAGATTCTAACCTTTGCAAAATGGTTCCAATTGTCGTATAACTATAGAGTCTCCCATATTTTGTGTTCACTTTACGCTTAATTTGACGGACTGTAAGTGGTTTACTTCGAATTACGCTAAGAACTCGCGATTTTAGATCGTCAACTTTCATGATGTACCTGTAGTATCCTCTTAAAATTAGAACCTTATAATTCTTTCAAATTAATTAATTAATAATGGTATCATATAGGACATAAAGTGTAAGATACAGAGAGAGCCTTTAAATTTTATATTAATGTGTGGATCCTAATAATTTGTTAAACTTCAATCAAAACTGCTCTAACTATACTAAACTTGTACCTCTTCCAAAATAATCGAAGAAGTAACATCAAAAAACCAATATATCATTTAATGTCATATCACTTTTAGATATATTATCACAAAAAAACTAAACATTTGATAGTACTTTTAAATGAATAAAACGTATTAATTCTAAGCAGCGAGTCCCTTTGTTTTTGACCCTGACACGGAAATGAGCATCGAAACATCATTTGCAAAGACAAAGGAACCTCCTGTTCAAATAAAATTGATAGCTGATTTGTAATCAATCCTAATGATACACATGTCACACTGTCAAAAACAGTTGATAGGACTACTCAATAATAATTTGAGTAAAGCTCAACTAGTATTTGAGCAGAAATAAGTTAAATAATGGATTAGAATTGGATGTTGATCAATATGAAATCGATAATTAAT
>JAAFKL010000420.1 GCA_021399405.1 Candidatus Heimdallarchaeota archaeon
ATGAATCTTGCTTCATCGGTATCTAGGCCAAAGGCGTCAATACCATTGACGTACTGTGATATATTTCCCGGAAAGATAACAACGAAGAAGGCAGCTACAACCCACCCTACTAGTGAACGGTATTTCAGGAGTACTATCAACATCGCTCCTAACGCAATCTCCACGATCCCAGATAGCACAACAACTAGATCTGCATCCAGTGTAATCCATGTTGGAACCTGAGCCTGAAATTCCTGGCGTGAGAATGTAAGATGTCCGATTCCAGCATAGAGGAGAAATATCCCCAACAACCACCGGAATGCAATATGAATGTAAGAACTTTTGGGTTGATATTGAATTATACTTTTTAGCATTTACAATTTCCGTTCTTTTGAGATCTAATAAATTGATTGAATTGCATTGACTAATTCACAAAAGAACTACCTCTGAAATATGCTGTAGAGCTTAATCGTTTAACAGAAATGGAAATCAATTTGGCTTACCACCTTTTTTTTTGCTTCTGAAGCATTTTTTTATTATGCCAATACTCATCGGATTCCTTAATAATAATCTTTACAAGTTATTATAACAATTATCATTTCTATGAGTTCGAAGGAAAAGAAGAACACTAAAACAATCATCGAGGAATGGTCTGCAAGGGGAAAGGAGCTCGATGTTCCCGGAACTGCGTCTACTCGTATTTGGCGAGAAGGTACCGGTCCTACAGTAGTATGTCTTCATGGAGTACCAACTTCAGCTTATCTTTATAGGAAAATTCTGCCTGAATTAGCCAATAATGGTCTTGAGGGTGTAGCTATGGATTTTCCAGGTCTTGGTTTTTCAGAACGTCCAAAAGATTTTAATTATACTTGGACCGGATTATCTGCTTGGTTGGAGAAGGCTATAAATGCAGCCGAAATTGAGTCTTTTCATTTAGTTCTGCACGATCTTGGTGGGCCAATTGGGTTTGATCTCATCCGTAGAATCCCGGAACGAATTTTATCACTCACAGTTTTGAATACTCTGGTTAATGTTTCCAAATTCTCCAAACCTTTAGTAATGCGGCCATTTAGTGTACCATTATTGGGTCGTCTATGGGTTCTTCAAATGAATACACCTTTCATTTTTCCATTCTTCCGTTGGAAGGGGGTACTAAAGGGTCCTAGCTACTCTGAAATTCGTGCATATGGTAAACTCCTAACAAGAGGTGATGGTGGCAGTGCATTTAGAAAAATAATGAGTAGATTCGAAACAACAGAAGAGTTTGAGCAACGAATCCTAGCCCCTCTAAAAAATCGAAAGTTTCCTGCCCAGATAATTTGGGGAAAACATGATTCTGAACTAAAGATTGATGCCCAAGGGGTTGATATTAAAAAAGCACTTAATCTTAAAACAGAAATTCACCAAGTAGAAGGAAAACACTTTTTGCAAGAGAATTGTCCTGAAGAGATTGCTGAAAGGATATCTTTGCTCGTGAATACAGGTGCTGACATTTAATTTTCAAGGTGAAATGGTTTATTCACTGGTAGGAAGAAATGGAAGGCTCAGTCGGCTAATTTTCTAAAAAAAAATGATGGAGAATTATACTAATTTTTTCATTACTTCTTCCAATGCCTCATTAGGGATTGATTTGTCTATCCATGGATATAAAATGGATTCTTCTTTATCATTATGTGGTTTGAGAACTTTAAACAATTGTTTCTCCAAATTTTCAATGTTATTATTCCCTTGATTTATCTCTGCTTGAATTTGATCTAAAGTTGCTTTTATCATTACATGCTCTTCACGCATTACAGAGGTTGGACCCCTTGTATGCAAGTTTTGTGCTTTTTCAAATATAGGAAATAGAATTTCTTCTTCCCACACTATATGTTTTTCCAATCCTTTGCGAAATTCAGTAAATAATAATTTAGCCCTCTCAAGATCTTGATTTTTTTGATATTGAAATTGTGCGAAGACTTCATCTAAATTGTCATGATCATGAGACATGAAATCCATTACGTTTGACATATTTTCTCAATTTACTATAGATTTTAAAGTATTTTGATAATTTCGCCAACTCCAACGACTTCTGGAGGTTAGTTTCTCAATTTTTTCAATTATCCAATAGAAAATATCGAGATATTTGCAATTTGAAACAATGAAAGACCACTATTTGATCTTTTACTATCAATAAATTATAAATGTTTATATCAAATTTACGCCCCGGAAAAATTATTATGAATCGCTTTAAGAAAACTTTATCTTTGGTTCGTCAAGTATCAATGTTGACGTTACTTATTTTTTTGATCCAAATTTCATTAACTACAGGTTTCGATCCACAAACACAAAATCATTCTCGAACATTTGATCCATCTATTGAGGTGAGTACAGTCGATTCTGGATTTACAACACCTGGGGCAACTCTGTATAATAATTGGTTCAATTACACAAATAATCCACTTGGTTTGGCTGATCGGGATGCCGTTTTTTATGATGGCTTTACAACTACGATTACTGAAAGTTCAAGTGGTTCAGTTGCATTGAATTCATTATCGCCTAACGGAGTTCCTCTCCCAAATTCAGTGCATGGTATTAATTATGGCTTTACTAATCTTCAAGGTAAAGTGATTGAGGGTATTGAGGTTAGGATACTTCATTCTACTTGGAATGGAAATACTGGGTACTTTGCCAATCTTTCAATAGAGCTTCAATGGAATGGACGCACATTAAATACTACCAGTGAGAAATTTGATCATGTTAACGATCAATACTCAGGATGGGATAATAATTTCAAGAATGTGACACTTGGATCTCCAACAGATCTTTGGGGTCGTTCCTCTTGGGATATTGACGATTTTTCAAATGCAAATTTTGGAGTAAAAATTGAAGCAACGGATCTGTTTAGTGGGATCTCTGAGTCTGTTGATATAGCTTGGGTTAAAATTTATTATTCGGATGCCCCAATAGTCATCATTGATCCATGGATACAAATTGAAAGCCTCCCTACAACAGTAAATATCTTAGTTGGAACACAGTTAGTTGTAAACTTGAATAGTACTGTCCTTGATCCTAGTTCTTTGGGATATACACCCTTTAATGCTACTGTTTCTATCAATGATTCTGAAGTGTTAACTCTCACAACTTGGAATAATGATACTTTATTGCCTTTTAATGCTACACCATATCTTCAGACAGAATCAGTGTACAAGGTGACTATTAACTTCAGCGCAACAAATGGAACACATTGGATATTTAAAGAAGTCTCATTTATTGTTAATGTGATAGCAAACCCTGCTTCCAACACAACCAGTACTAGTTCGAATGTGTCAAATCCCACCACAACTACATCTAGTTCGATCGATTCTGTAATCGATGATATTTCATCTGATTCCAATTCGACCACTGATGAGTTAACAGATTCAAATAGTGATGGTTCACCATTAGTTTCATTTAATTTAATTTTCGGAATTGTATTTTTCTTAGGGATAACGATCATTCGTAGAAAAAAATGATTTCCATTGATAAAACTTGAAATCGAAAATTCCATATATTATATTATAACAAATTAAAAATCATTGAGATATCGAAATATGGTAAAATAAGTTGGGGAATAATAGCAAACGGAAGAAAAATAATAGATAAGAAATTGGAGATTTGCAGTCCTGGTTTCACAACTGCTTTTTGGGGTTTATCTGGATCGTAGTACACATCTATTAGAGATCTTGGTGGGAATTGTTTAATTTTATCCCTATCATTGACTCCTGAGAGCCCCCAGCCTCCAATGTTTTTTCTGGACGATGAGTACAGAGTCCCAACAATTACATAATGATATAGAAAATTATGATTGACAGATCCACCTGATCTGTCTAAATGAGAGACCGTTATCACTCCTTGAATTGAAGGCCATCTCGCACTTCGAATTCCTTCAATTGCGTTCCGAAATATTAGTATTATACCTGCAATAGCATAAGATCCCGGAATTGGGAATGCAATTAATATTAGGAGCAATTTAGTTTTGATACTCATTTGATTTGAAACGTATTCAGCCAAATATGGTTCTAGATGTTTCTCAATTACATATCGATAGGCCATCTTAATCTTACACTCCTGTCTCTAACTATCATTTAATTATACTTTTGTCATGCACTTATCTATCTCTTATCTGGTATTAATTCTGGATACGCTTGTTTTATGAATATGAGATAATCTTGAATTTTTTCCAACATTTCTGCATCAGTCATAGTTTGATAATCAGGAGGAAATAGTTGCTGATTGATTTTATAAACCCGCAAAATTTGAGTTTTTGATATCAACAAAGTTTCAGGGTATTTGAAGGCAATAATGCTAACTCCAAAAAATGTGATAAGATCAAAAATATGAAGATCGAAAAAATATTGAGCGTCGTTCCATAGAAACAACATCTCTCCCATCATTCCAATTGGAAAGACTGCAGCTGATAGGATTGACATAATAAAGATGTTCTGTGATTTCCCAACATTGTTTTCCTTGGCAAATTCCCTTGATTGATAATAACTATACAAAATAATTACAATAGAAAATAGCCTAAATGCGTGAGCAAAAAACTCAAATCCCCTCCCAATAATGTAAACATCATTGATTACTAACATCTGTCCTTCTGTCCTCACTGAAGTGTTTTTTAAATTCAAAAATAAAACCTTTCCCTCAGATGGTAGTTCAACAATCTTGTAAAAGAACACTGCGATAATTAGAAGGCCATACCAGATTGATGCGATCAACTTAATAATATTGGGAGTTCGATCCCACTTTACTCTCGCCCCATGTATGAGAAACATTAAGATAAAACTGGGGTAGAGTGCGTCGTTTATTTGAAACATTAACAATGTATTATCTGTTGTATCGAGTAAAATCATCGTTATTGCTTGGAAAACTGCAAAAAGAAATCCTGTTCCCATTAAAAAATAATCTAAAATTTTAGTATAGAAAAAATGCCGATAAAGCGTTACAATAGGAATTAAGCCTAAGATTCCAATACCTGCAACCAGTAACAATCTAGCAATCAATTACGTTCATTATTTTATAATATGTTTAATATCAATTTGCAGAAAAATTAAATATTATATAGTATTTATTGAATAATTAAGATCCAAATCATAAGATTGGAAATTACTTAATTTTTAATATAATAATTAAAATAATTTGAATTAATCTTCTTTCTTCTCAGTTGGGATCTTACCTTCTAATGCATCAGCCATTTCAGATACATCGTGTCCACTTTCAGGGTGATCTGCTTCTTTAACTTCTTCAAGGATATCTTTTGGTAAGGTTTTCTTCTCGTCTTCAGACATAATTAATGTTAAATTTGCCGAATAATATAACTTTCCCATAATGGCTGTATATTTCAAAAAATATTTTTGATATTCAAATCATATTATTGTGGGGTTATTTCTGGAAATAAAGGTTTGTAATGCTCATCTCGAGCAATTTGAATAAGTTTTAATTGCTCATCCAATGAAAGTTTTTGATATTTTTCTGCTGCTTCAAGAATATACGGCCATAGTTTCACATCACAGGAGAGAGGTAAAGTTGTTACTCCAGTTTGAGATAACGTGAACCAAACTGCTTTTTCTATTTCATCTTTATGCTCAAGTGGTCTATACCAGGTAGAATGAGTTTTTTCACCTTCCCATCGACTTTTCATAATTACTTTAATTGCTAAAACCGCAATATCTCTTTCTTCAGCTATTTTGAGCAAAGGCCGGTAATCATTTTCTGGAGAGACGCTCGTCATACTAGCAATTGTTACAGGTAATAGAATAGAATCAAAATCAAATCGCTCCAATGCCTCCAGATGCACTCTCATATCATGGTGTCCAGTGATTCCAATATGATTTATTAATCCAGTCTCTTTGGCTTCTAAGAACGCTTTCATTGCCCCATCCTCCCCAAAGATCTGATCAAGTTCTTGTATTGTAGCAACTGCATGAAATTGATAGACATCAAAGTAATCGGTTCCTAGTTTTTTTAGTGATTCGTGTAATTCTTGTTTTGCACCATCATACGTTCTTTGAGTAGTTTTTTCAGTAATGAATAATTTAGATCTTCTCTTCTCCACTGCTGAATTTAACCTAATCTCGGATTCACCATACATGATCTGAAAAACAAACTTTTTGTTGTTTATTTTCTTGTATGTTCAGCTAATACCATACCAACGTCGCCGTATCCTCCAGCTGCTACACTGGAATAGTATAGTACTTGTCTCCTTAGGGAGAGAGACGCTTCCTTCCACTTGGTGTATTCGAGATCGCATTCTCGACCAAGATGGGTTTTTCACACTTTTTAACCATTGCAAGATCATTCTTGATACCATCATACTTATCAAAATTAATATCATTGCTTGATTGTTGATGGCTCGTTACAACGGATACAGGAACAGAAATTGCTACTTTCTTTTTGGCTGTATTTGGACTTCTCCTTCTCTTACGAGAATGAGCC
>JAAFKL010000421.1 GCA_021399405.1 Candidatus Heimdallarchaeota archaeon
ATCAGAGGTTATTATCCCATTTTTGGAAGCAACTTTAGCACTAATTAGTTTAGCTTGCGGAGCACCTCCTATGTAATTGTTGGCAGTATCATTTCCTGCAATTAATGATGCAACCTTAGTACCATGTCCATGAAGATCATCAACACCCTCAGCTTCATCATACCCATTTTCTAGGGTGACAAAAGACTTCTCGTCAATCACCCTTCCTCCAAAAACTGGCAGGTTTTTATTTATTCCTGTGTCAACGACACCTACAACTACATTATCACCTTTATATCCAAGATTGTGTACATCATCAACATTGATTATTTTTAAAACATCAGCGATTGTGTTGAACTTGACATCTCCATTGGGTATCCCATCAGGTATGAAATACTTAACCACGGCTTTTCTTTCAATTTCCTCACTATCAGATACTAATTCAGGTATGTGTCTATCCTGCGCCCTAATAGAAGGGATTGGACTGATAATCAAGAGTAAGAAAATAAGGGAAATTGTGAATTTCAATACTATCTCTAGATGTGTCTAAAATAAAAAGTTAAGTTAATTCGTTATTATTATTCTCTATAATTGTGTAAAATCTCAAGCATAATTATTTTGTATTCAATATTTGTCCCAAGAACTGCTGCATTCTCTCTGTTTTTGGATTGGATAGTATATCAGGTAGCCCTTCTTCCACAACTTCTCCTTCATCCATAAATATCACCCAATCTCCCACTTCCTGGGCAAATCCTATCTCATGTGTGACAACACACATGGTCATACCCTCTGAGGCCAACTTTTTCATGGATTTTAGAACTGAGCCTATCAGTTCGGGATCAAGGGCACTGGTGGGTTCGTCAAATAGCATTACTTTAGGACTCATTGCAAGTGATCTAGCGATAGCTACCCTCTGTTTCTGACCACCAGAGAGCTGACCGGGAAATGAATCAATTTTATCTATCATATCAACTCTATTCAGTGTTTTCTTGGCTACTTCATCTGCCTCATTTTGGGAAAGACCTCTTACCTTTATTAACCCAAGAGTAATATTTTGAATCACAGTTAGATGCATGAATAACTCAAATGATTGGAATACCATCCCAATCTCTGATCTGATCTCATTGATATCAGTTTCTTTTGAATCGATCAATACATCCTCAAGATAGACTTCCCCATTTGTGGGTTCAATAAGCCTGTTGACACACCTGAGCACAGTTGATTTTCCTGATCCAGAGGATCCAATAATTACAACTACTTCTTTTTCATGAACATCAAAATTTACACCCTTCACAGCATGTACCTTAGCACCCCTGTGACCAGAAAATATTTTCTCGAGATTCCTAACACTAATAATAAGTTTACCTTTTCTTCCACTACTCATTTAATTTTCATCTCCAAAACCTAATCCGGGTATTTTCGATCTTTTCTCTAAATATCTAAGCAGGTGGGTCAGTGCGTAAGTGATCACGAAGTAGAACAAGGCAGTGATTATCCATGTTTGGAATATCTTAAATGAGAATGCATTGATCAACCGGGCTGATCTTGCTAGCTCCTGATATCCTGTGAGACTTGCAAGTGATGAATTAAGAACCATGTTGATGAACTCGTTTCCAAGGGGAGGGATCACTATTCTAATTGCCTGGGGGAGAATGACATATCTCATAGACTGCCCGTATGTAAGACCTATACTCCTTCCTGCCTCCATTTGACCTGTTGGGATCGCCTGGATACCTCCTCGAATAATTTCCGCCTGATATGCTGCTGAATTCAATCCCAAGGCTATGATTGAAGAGGCAAAAGATCGTTCCCATATGCCACCTAAGGTAAGATCTATACCTAAATCGGGTAGACCGAAATGAATTAGAAGCATTTGGACTAGCAGAGGCGTATTTCTGAAGAAATCCGTATAAATCGTGGAAATTATCTTCAAGATACCTGAATTAGTAGTCTTCATTACAGCTAGAAGCATTCCAAGGACGAAACCAAGAAACATTGAAAAGAATATTATTTTAAGCATATTTACAAAACCTGAGAAGAATAAGTCCTTGGTATCTTCCCAGTATACAGAAAAATCAGAATAATCTTTCACAGTTGGAACCTCATCCTTAGCTATCCCCTCCCTATTGGTGAAGAGTAATAAACTTGCATCTCCCACAGCATATCCAACTGTACCATCTACCATCGCAATTGCATTGATATTAGCATCTATTGTATCATTTATTTTCTGTTTGGTGAAAACATTACCCCCATCCTTTGTTAGATAAATTGATCCGTCATTGCCCACAACCCAGACCTTATTCTGTGAGGATGCATCAATTGAATTGAATTGAATATTTGAGGAGGTATTTGACCAATCATTCCAAACAAAACCTATAATAGGGTTATCACTGATCTCAGATTTCATAAATAAGCCATTGTCTCCAGTGATATAAGCTCTTGAACTACTTTTGAACTTAACACCCCTTAATATGCTACTTCCCAAATCAGGTGTTTGATCTCGAATAGACCATGAATTCCCATTCAGGGTACCAATTATATGACCATTAGTACCAACTGCCAATCCCCAAGTAGAGTTCAAAAAATCAATATCGTAAATATCTTCTGTGATTTGAGTTGATTGCTGAACCCAGCTGGTGCCACCATTACTTGTTTTCCATACCTCACCACTATTTCCAGCTGCATAAACGACTGCATTTGACGGGGTATTTGATTGTGCGATAGACAATGCAGCAAAATTAATAGATCCAGCTCCAGTCGGGGAGACATCTTCCCAGTTTCCACCTATTATTTTTTTAATTATTGTACCTGAATCTCCAGCAGCAAAAATAGTATCATTCACAAGATCAAGCGCCTTAAGATCATTGATCACTGGAGATGATTCAGAAATCCAGCTAAATCCACTGTCTGATGTAGTGATAATTACTCCCCCAGAACCGATAGCCCATGCATTTTGACTGTCAAGAAAAGTGACATCAGTAAAATCTGTACCTATGGGTGATTCCTGCAAATCCCAGCCCAAAGATGTTGATTGGGCAAATACATCAACTGCCATTACAATAATGAGGAAAATGAATGAATAAATTATAAGTCTTCCAAATACCTTCTGCCTTGTTGCAATGCTAGTTGAATTGTATTTAAAGTGAAAAACCATGAAGTACGGTTTAAAGAATAGATTAAAAACAATAGGTACACCTTTGGTTATAATCAGTAATATTATGCATCACAGCGGTAAAATTATTCAATTTATGCCCATATTTCATGTATAATTCACCAATTTTGTGTAGATAATATTGATTTATTTTGGTTGATTGTCAATAAAATTTAAATTTGATAATTACGGGCTTGTAGTATTCGAATTTATTTTAAATTTGAATTGATGAATATGAAAACTTCACATAAATTTGTTTTACAATCTATGTTTATAATGGCAATACTTGCCATGGGTTCAACTCCAGTAGTAACAGCTGATTATACTACTGGCAATAATAACCTGACCGATGCTTTAAATGCATCACTCCACAATATTATTGATTCTGGAGATTATGACGCCATCTATGGTGATTGGTTTGATGGAGCTGTTGTCCTCACCGACGACAGTGATGCAAATACTGCCACTACTTTCCCAGATGAGAAAGACTTAGACAAAAATGGTACTCTCGAGCGAATTATTGAGGCTGGTGAGATCCTATTTGGTTCTGATACCACCTATCCACCATTCGAATACATTGAGAGTGGTTCAGTTGTTATCGGATTTGATGCTGATATCGCAGAAGCCATTGCAGCCGAACTCTCAACTGCATACGATACCACAATTGTTGCAGTTATGCAGACAAATGACTGGGATCCAATTATCCCTGATCTTAAAACTGGTAAATTTGATGCACTAATTTCAGCCATGACCAAAACAGCTGTGAGAGCACAGGAGATCGATTTCACAAGATCGTATTATACCTCAAAACAGGCAATTCTTGCAGGAGCCAACGCACCAACAGTTACTGGAATTGCTGATTTGAACGCAGTAGGTATAAAAATTGCAGTGCAAACAGGTACAACCTCTGATATTTATGCAGCAGCAAATCTTGGAGACGCAACTGTAAGTGGTTTCACTGGTTTTGATGAGGCAGTTCTTGCACTTAAAAATGGAGATGTTGATTTCCTACTCGGAGATCTTCCAGTGCTGGCATTCTATGCAGTTGATAACCCAACTGATAGTTTCTCAGTTGTCGGATCCTTTGGTGATGATGAGTTATTTGGA
>JAAFKL010000422.1 GCA_021399405.1 Candidatus Heimdallarchaeota archaeon
ATCAGAGGTTATTATCCCATTTTTGGAAGCAACTTTAGCACTAATTAGTTTAGCTTGCGGAGCACCTCCTATGTAATTGTTGGTAGTGTCATTTCCTGCAATTAATGATGCAACCTTAGTCCCATGTCCATGAAGATCATCTACACCCTCAGCTTCATCATACCCATTTTCTATGGTGACAAAAGACCTCTCGTCAATCACCCTTCCTCCAAAAACTGGCAGGTCCTTGTTTATTCCTGTGTCAACGACACCCACAACTACATTATCCCCCTTGTATCCAAGATTGTGTAAATCATCAACATTGATTATTTTCAGCACATCAGCGATTGTGTTGAACTTGACATCTCCATTGGGTATCCCATCAGGTATGAAATACTTAACCAGGGATTTTCTTTCAATTTCCACTCTATCAGATACTAATTCAGGTATCTGTCTATCCTGCGCGCTGATAGAAGGGATTGGACTGATAATCAAGAGTAAGAAAATAAGGGAAATTGTGAATTTCAATATTATCTCTAGATGTGTCTAAAATAAAAAGTTAAGTTAATTCGTTATAATTATTCTCTATAATTGTGTAAAATCTCAAGCATAATTATTTTGTAACCAATATTTGTCCCAAGAGAGGTAGCACAGAAATTAATTTAATTATTGTTTTAAAGTACTGGCCAAGAATTGCTTAGTTCGGTCTTCTTTTGGATTATTAAGCATCTCAGTGGCGATTCCCTGTTCCACAATTTTCCCTTCAGACATATATACTGCCCAATCTGCCACTTCCTGAGCAAATCTGATCTGATGAGTCACCACAACCATAGTCATTCCCTTTTCTGCTAGCATTTTTATCGTATCAAGGACGTAACCAACCAATTCAGGATCGAGGGCAGAGGTAGGTTCATCAAATAGCATCAGTTTGGGATTCATAGCAAGTGCTCTAGCTATTGCTACACGTTGCTTCTGACCACCCGAGAGTTGCCCCGGATAAGCATCGAACTTATCAGTCAAATCAAGATCAGTGAGAACTTCGGTGGCCTTCTCAATTGCTGCATCCGGAGTCATCTCACGAACCATTTCCAGTGCGAGTGTCACATTCCTCATGACAGTGAGATGAGGGAATAGGTTAAATCCTTGAAAAACAAAGCCGATATCGGAACGAACTTGGTTCATGTCAATATCATCATCGGTAATTATCTGCTCATTGAATGTGATAATTCCCTCTGTTGGTTTCTCCAATCTGTTGATGCACCTTAGGACAGTCGATTTTCCGGATCCAGATGCTCCTACAATGACTACTACTTCTTGATTGCGAACCTCAAAATCTATCCCATTTACTGCTAATATATTCCCAGGGAACACTTTGTGTAACCCTTTCACATCCAGTATTACTTCTCCCTTGCGTTTCAAATTGCTCCACCTCCAAGACCTGGAATCTTGAGTTTTTTCTCTGCTCTACGTAATATCTGTGTTATAGAGTAGGTCACAATGAAGTATGTAAGAGCAACGAATATGAACGTAGTAGAGAAAAGCAAGGTTGAATTTGCAACAATTGTACCCACCCTGGTGATTTCTTCATATGCAATAACTGATAACAAAGAGGAATTCAAGAAGAGAATCACTGCTTCATTTGATAGTGGAGGAATGGTCAATCTAACTGCCTGGGGTAGAATTACTTCCTTCATCGATTGGATATTTGTCATCCCTAGAGATCTGGCTGCTTCCATCTGACCTTTTGGAATGGCTAGAATTCCAGATCGAATGATTTCGGATTGATATGCACCAGTATTCAGACTCAATGCTAGTACAGCATCAATAAATAATGGTGGGTTAACCCCCAGTTCAGGTAAACCAAAAGAGATAAAGAATAGCTGTACTAAGAGCGGAGTATTCCTAAACAGATCTGAATATGCAGTGGCAAACATATTTAGTGGTCGATTTCGAATTGTACGCAAAGTTGCCATTAATAAACCAATTATGAATCCAATGATGAGTGACAGCATAATTACCTTGAGGGCAGCTACCATTCCAACAAGCAGCAGAGGTTCCACCTCAAACACAAAAAATCTTAGATCATATACCACATCGGTTTCAAATGCAGGGATCAGCCCCTTAATGTTGAAATAAATCTTGTCTCCTACACTCACAGCATCGCTTCCTAGTGCGAAAACTCCGTGAAAGTTAATACGCGTTGCATTATCAGACAAAACCTGTAAATCTTTGAATTCATTTCCTCTGAAAGCCAGAATTGTGCTATTGTCTCCAACAGCCCAAACTATACCAAAAATCGGGGAATACACATCATTGATATTATTAGTGGTTCCTGATTCAATTTTGGTAAATTCATCTCCAAAAGAACTTCCTAAAGATGCCAAAAACATACCATTATCACCACCTATCCAGATTCTATCAGATTGTGATGTTTCAGTATATATGCTATTTAGATTCACTGTCGTTTCAGAATTTAATGTAATCCAGGAATTTCCATAATTTGTGGTTTTCAATATCAATCCATTTCCTCCAACTATCCAACCATGGGATGAATTTATAAAATCCATTGAATTTAACTGCTCAAGTTTTGGAGATGATTGTTCTTTAAATGATGACCCTGAATCATTTGAATACAGAATAATTCCAAAATCGCCAATTATCCAAATGTGGTTACCCTGAATCTCAATATCTGCAAATGAATTATTATATGTTTGCCCAAGATTTACTTGTTCCCAGGAATTTCCATCAGTAGACTTTGCCACATAGCCTGATTCTCCTGCTACCATTAGAAAACTATTATTTCCTTCAATGGTATTAAGGGAGCTTGAAGCGCTGAAAACTGGGTTAAATGAATTGCTAAAATTACTAGATCTATATATATTTCCTGTCATTCCGGTTATAAGAGTGTCATCTGCATTTAACATGATAACATCTGTAAAAGTATCTGATGGTTGATTATCTGAATATATCCAATAAACCTCACTTGTATCATCAGATTGACTCAGTACATGCACGTTCACAAAAACTAGTATCAACACAATGAACAAAGCTATAATGAAAGTTGTATGATTTTCAAATCTTCTTTTTTGTATCTCAGTTTTGACCATAATTCGAAATACCAATTATTTTTTCTTAACCTTTTTTCATTTTTATATATAGAATGTATAATTGATAAATATATCCGGTCAAGAATATGGATTTAATTTAATTAATATTGATTGAATTCAGTATTTTTTGGATTAGTATTTTCTTCGTACTACAACAGCTACTAGTGCAAGTGCTGCAAAGATGGGTAGGATTGAAATTGGTGCGACATCAATAGTACTATTTGTTGGACCTACTACTGCCTGAATGGATCCGTAGTAAGCACGGGTGAAATCAATTTCTAGATCTCTCTCGGGAGTTTTTGTCATTGCAGATAAAATCACATCAAACTCTCCAGCTTTTAGATTTGGGATAATTGGATCCCAATCACTGTCGGTTATGGTTGCAACTATGGTTGTTGAATACTCGGCAGTAAATCTCAGAGCTATTTCTTCCATCATATCGATATCAAATCCCACATATGTACCATCTGTTTGTTTCTCCTCAAATGGTGGATAGGTTGGATCAGTTCCGAACTCAAGTTCTCCTAGATCAATAATTGCATTTAATTTACCATCTGCAACAAGATCTCCAATCGCAGGATAGGCATATGAGCCAGAGCCATCATCATAAACAGCGGGTAGGTCATCAAAATGAGTCTCATAAATGGCATCATAACCATGAGCTGTAGCATCATTGAATATCTCATCTAATGCTGCATTGAGTGCATTTAAAAGATCAGGCTGACCCTCAGCTACACCAAGACCAAATAATTCCTCACTGAAGGAATCTAATACAGCATATTCTGATTTGTCAGAAATCCAAGCATCTAGTACGGGCTTATCTCCCATGATCAAGTGAACATCACCTGCTTCTAAAGCCTGTTCTGCAAGTAATATTGAATCATAGGCCATGAGTGTTGATTGATTCAGATTGTCTTGGGCATAAAAATCGGATGTTGTCCCCGATTGTACACCAATTTTAACACCTTCAGCATTTGCGTCATCGATGGTATTGATTACAATATCCTTACCACTTGCCAGTGTAGCAAATGAAAGTAAGAATATTAAAAGTATTGAATATTTCATAAATTTCATATTTTCATCATCCTTTTGGGATACAAGATAATAAATTTATAATATTAAGAACTTTTCTAGGATCATGTGCATAGAGGATAGAATTTGGTCATCTTGTAATATTTTGTATATGTACATTCAAGAAAATGATAGAAGACGGTTCTTTTAGCAATAATTAGTTTCACTGGTTTTGATGAGGCAGTTCTTGCACTTAAAAATGGTGATGTTGATTTCCTACTTGGAGATCTATCAGTGCTGGCATTCTATGCAGTTGATAACCCAACTGATAGTTTCTCAGTTGTCGGATCCTTTGGTGATGATGAGTTATTTGGA
>JAAFKL010000423.1 GCA_021399405.1 Candidatus Heimdallarchaeota archaeon
GAGAATATGAAAAATAACTTGAGTCGGTTTAAAGATCTACAAGTGGGTGAAACAATAAAAAACCCTTGGGATCACGAATTAACTCTTGTATCAAACGTGGTTGGTAGAGTAGAAGGTAAACTGGTTGCACGTGCAGTTGCTATGAATGTCGAGGCTTATGGATCAAAAAATGTTGGTGTAATATCATTCTATGTAAAAGAAGGCCATGAGAATCTCAAATCACAACTAATTAGACAAATCATCAGTGATTGCAAAGATCAAGAATATCATCGTTTAATTATACATACAGGTTTATGGGGATCTCATCCTGATGATAGTTTCTTTGAACCATTTGGATTTACTTTTCATACTAAACTGGCTTACTACCATAAGAAATTATGATTATAAACAATATAAATTAAATATTGCTCACAAATTGTAAATTTGATATTGTGACCAAACTCTTACCAAACACACTTGAAGGGTTAAAATGGGGTTTAGAGAATTTTGACGCCATTGAAACTGATATTAGATTGTCGAAAGATGGTGATCTTGTAATCCATCATGATCCAGTTACATCAGATGGCAAAATAGTTGCAGATATGACGCTCAGTGAATTGAAATCAGATGGCTTATTTTTATTCTCTGATTTTCTAAATGACCCTGAAATAAACTCCAAAGTTAAATCTGGTAAACATCTTTGGGTTGAGTTGAAACCGAATTGTGACGGCAAGAAAAGTGTTCGTAAACAAATTGCGTACAAATTATACGCTCAAATCCTTAAAGAGATAGATGACTCAGGATTTGGAACTGGCAATATTAATATTCTGAGCTTTGCTAAAGATTTATTGAATCCAATTGCCAAAGAAAATGTTCTTCCCTGTTATCCTATTCTTCCCAATATCAATGAATGCAATCCAAGATTCATCACATTGCAAGGATTACCAAGAGTGCTTAACAAATCTCTTCGTTCACATATGAATGATTGTGTAGAGAATAATTATCGGGGTATCCTATTTGCAAGACAATATATTATGGGAATATTTTCTCTAAGGCACCCTTCCTACTCCAAATTAATTAGCTTGATGGATGATCTCAAGATTGAATTAGGTTCGAATCTCGGGAGCGTAGAACTCGAATCAGAATATCCTCTATTTCATCGATTCTCAGACAAAACATCGATATTTCCAAGATATGCTAAAAAAGGAGAAGGTCAAATAATTGCCCATAGAGGGACAGGAACAAAAGGTATTACAATTTCAGATTAAAATAAATTTAACGAAATTAGAAAAATTCACTTATCCTAAGGCATTTAGATACTTAGTTAGATAATGGAATCAATGAGTGTGAACTACAATGCTAGGATTCTTTCCGTAACACCGGAAACTGACACGATATACACATTCAAACTTGAGAAACATCCAGATTTCAAGTTTCATTCTGGACAATATGTCTGGGTCTCTCTTGAAGGGTATTCCAGATCACCAATGGCGATCGCTTCAGGTGAAAACGATGATCATATTATGCTAACTGTTAGAAAATGGGGAGAATTAACTAATGCACTGTTTCAACTTTCTCCAAATGACATTGTTCGTATCGATGGTCCTTATGGTACCTATTTTCCAATGGATCAGTTTCGGGATGTAAAAAATCTCTATTTAATTGCGGGTGGAACCGGAATTACTCCTATCCGTTCATTGATGAGAAGTTTAACTAATGGTACCTTGACTCATTTATTTTACGGTGCTCAAGAAAGTAAACAACTTCTATATTTAGATGAATTTGAAGAATTAAATGGGAAAGTCAATTTAACTATTGATAAAGAAGAAAAGGACTGGGATCACAATGTTGGATTTGTAACTGATTTACTAAAAAGGGTTGAATTCGCAGATGGTTCAAAATTTTTCATTTGTGGGCCAAAACCAATGTTAAAAGCTACTTCGGCTTTCTTCAATGAAATGAATCTTGATTTCTCAGACATATTTGTTAGCATTGAAAAATTCGATGATAACGGCAACGTTGTTGGTCCAGTCTTAAGATTAAGTGATCCTGAAACAGGTTTGTAAAACTAATTTCAAGCTTGAAAATAAAAATCAACTAATATTGTTGTTTCATATCGATATTCATTCTAATAACATTGTAAAATATCAATTATGTCTGGTTTAACCGACAAAGACAGTTGGCGAAGAGCTTGGGGTCCAGCTTTACGTGTTTTTGGATACATCACAGCTATTTATGTAGTAATTTATATTTTAATTATTGCTCCAGCTTATATCTTGGTAAGTGGATTGGGATTTCCCGGAATTGTAAATGATATTGCAGGTTTAATTGCGGTAATAGGCTTTGTTTTTGCTATACCATTATCTTTTTTCAAAGTACAAGACGAGATGCAACCTGGTGAAATACCTTTACAAATGTCTAATTGATAGTTTCAGACAGTCTTCACTCAATCTTGATTATCAAACCAATTTGATTTGAATTCTGGAGGTCCCCTGAAATAGGTAAGCATAAATTGTACTTGCCCCATATGTGATATCTCATGTTCCAAAAAATGAATTACTGAGTTTCTGTATGGAATCATTTCTCTCCATGGAGCTTCAATTAATTTATTTAAAATATCTTCATTCCAATTTCCCATGATTCGTCTTGTATTTCTTTGAGCGTCATCAAATGCCAGAATGAGGTTTTCCAAACTCATATGATCATTTTCCTCGAATCTGAAGAATATGTTACCGACCCATTGAGCCATCACTGCATCCTTATTTTGTTCCATTGATGGTTCTACTGGTTGCTGTACATATCTTATCTCCGAACCCAGCATATGTCTTAAGACTTCATCAATTGACCACTGATGCGAGCTTAATCTTTGATTCAACCAATTTTTATCCTTTGGGATTCTCTGCAAATCAACCCATAAAGATTCTCTATTCTCAACTATTTGTTCATATTTCCTCGTCAGAAATTCCACTGATACACTCATGAGTTTACTCGGTTTAGTTTTGTTTGATTTCCCTACAGCTAATCCCAAATTTAAGGGAAACTAACTCAAAGTATTTTATTATCAAAAAAAAAGAAATTATTAGTCTCTCACGGGAAATGCTAAGAGGGTAGTTAGGGCCTACCTTGCAACCACAGCGTGCTCTTTAGTGGTCGATGAGGTATTTCACGGAGGCAAACTGAAGTTGAATTGAAGAATTAGGACGCGTTGAAGCATGATCCTTGCAAACGTTGCAGGTTTGGAATCGTTTTCCGTAGGGAAAACATCGTTTCAATTTATTGAATAACGGGCCAGGTCTGGAAAGGAGCAGCCCACTTGATGTGTGATGTGCTGCAAGCCAATTGTGTGGAGCTGAACAATTCAGATCAGATATGGACGACCTTCAAGAATACCCGCACCTAGAGTGAGAGACTTGTTTTTTTTGATCGATTTTCCAAAAATTTATTCATCAAGAATGAAGATCATACCGAATGATTGACGGTACAAAATATGAGTAATGAATTTGTAACTTCGTTTCGTTTAAATTATCATATGAGTGGGATGGCTATCAGGTCTCCGAGCTTGAAATAGTCGAATTGTTTCTACTATCGATAAGAAAAACCAGTGAGTAGAGAACAATAAAACCGTCCACAATCACTCCCATTATTGCATC